>WGER01000043.1 GCA_015492645.1 Nitrospirota bacterium | reverse complement strand
GTTTGGCACTTTTCAAAATACACCAATTATGCTTTTCAGGAGCGGGGAAAATGATTGAGTTAAATAAGTGGTTCTTTGTCCAACTTGCAAACTTTCTCATTCTGCTCGTTATTCTGAATGTTATCCTCTTCAGGCCCCTTTTAGAATTGTTCAAGCAGAGAAAAGAAACCATAGAGGGCTCACTGGAAGAGGCGAGAAGCCTGGATCAGCAGAAAGAAGAACAACTCAAACTCTATATACAGGAGTTAGCAGAGGCGAGAGAAAAGGCAAAGGAGATATACAACACCCTCAGGCAGGAGGGGCTTCAGGAGCAGAAGGCCCTTATTGCCAAGGCACACGAGGAGGCTATGGCAGAACTGGAGGCTGCAAAGGCATCTATAAGGGGTGAGGTGGAGAAGGTGAGAAAGGCGATGGGTGAGTACGTGAGACAGTTTTCTGATGAGATTGTGAAGAAACTGGTAGAGGTATAGGGGAATGTCAGAGAAGATTTCAAAAACCTTGAAAATCGCTACTACAGCATTATTTTTAATCCTGCCAACTGTCCTGTTTGCTACCACCGAGGGTGCCGAGTCACATGGTGGGGGCATTATGGAGTGGGTCTGGAAGATAGTGAATTTTGCGATTCTGGTTTTTATCCTGGTGAAGTTTCTTGCAAAGCCGATGAGGGAATATTTCCGGAAGAGGACAGAGGCGATCGAAAAGTCCATTAAAGAGGCCACAGAGGCGAAGGCCCTTGCGGAGAAGGCGCTTCAGGAGGTGCAGGAGAAATTGAGGCTGAAGGATTCTGAGATAGAGAAGATAATGGCCTCTGCCAAGACATCAGGGGAGGCCGAGAAGGAGAGACTCATTGAAGAGGGTAAAAAGATGAGCCAGAAGATTCGGGAGCAGGCAAAGGCAAACATAGAGACAGAACTTGAAGCAGCAAAGGCCGCCCTCAGGGCTGAGGCGGCAGAACTTGCCCTGAAACTGGCCGAAAAGAAACTGAGGGAGGAGATGACAGAGGAGAAACAGAAGAAACTGATAGACGACTCAATAAAGAGGTTTGAAGATGGCAACTAAGGTGGCAAGATTGTCAAAGAGGTATGCCAAGATGCTCTTCAACACCACTGGACCGGAGGAGGCAGAGAAGGTCCTGGAACAGTTAGATGTCCTCAACGAGGTGATTCAGACGGACAGAGGGGTCAAGAACTTCTTTATGAACCCAAAAATTACAGAGGAGGAGAGGCAGAAGGCGATAGATGCGGTGGGTGAAAAACTCGGCCTTTCAGAGAAGGTGAAGAAGTTCCTGGAATACATAGTTGATCGGCGTGCCATTGTGGTGCTGGATGATATAATAAGGCACTTCAGGAGTCTGTATTATGAGAAGAAGAGAAAGGCGAAGGCGATTGTGATAGCACCCATAAGTGTGAATAGTAAATATCAGGAGAGACTGAGAGAGGCGCTGCGGAGGATTACGCAGCGGGAGGTGGAACTTGAGTTTCAGGTTGACCCGGATCTTCTGGGAGGGATAGTGGTGAAAGTCGGCAGCACCATGTATGACAGTAGTATAAAAGGCCAGTTAAGGCTATTAAAAGAAGAGTTAATAAAGGGGTGATGCTATGAAGGAAATCAGTGTAGAAGAAATCAGTGAGGCGATAAGACGCCAGATAACCGACTTTGAGAAGAAGGTCGATGTGAGTGAGATCGGCACTGTACTAAGCGTTGGTGACGGAATAGCAAGGGTTTACGGACTTGAAAACTGCATGGCCTCTGAGTTGCTGGAGTTTCCCCATGGAGTGGTCGGAATGGCCCTCAATTTAGAGGAGGATGTGGTCGGAGCAGTGCTCTTTGGTGAGGACAAACTCATCAAAGAGGGCGACATAGTGAAGCGGACCGGAAGGATCATGGAGGTACCTGTGGGGGAGGCCCTCCTCGGCAGGGTTGTGAACGCGATAGGTCAGCCCATTGACGGTAAGGGGCCCATCGAGGCAAAGGAGTACAGAAAGGTCGATGTAGTGGCCCCAGGAATCATCGAGCGTCAGCCTGTTAAGGAGCCGCTTCAGACCGGTATAAAGGCGATAGATGCGATGATACCCATAGGCAGAGGCCAGAGGGAATTGATCATTGGTGACCGCCAGACCGGTAAGACTGCTATCGCCATTGATACCATAATTAACCAGAGGGACTCCGATGTCTACTGTATATATGTGGCAGTAGGTCAGAAGAGGGCGGCTGTGGCACGTATAGTGCAGACACTGGAGGAGTATGGAGCAATGGAGTATACCACAGTGGTGGTTGCTACCGCCTCTGAGCCTGCGCCTCTTCAGTACATAGCCCCTTACGCAGGCTGTGCCATGGGAGAGTACTACAGAGACAACGGCAAGCATGCCCTTATCATTTATGATGACCTTACAAAACAGGCGCACGCCTACAGACAGTTGTCGCTACTGCTGAGAAGGCCGCCGGGCCGAGAGGCATATCCCGGTGATGTCTTCTATCTGCATTCCAGGCTTCTTGAGAGGGCGGCAAAGATGTCTGATGCCAAGGGTGGTGGGTCTCTCACGGCGCTTCCCATCATTGAGACCCAGGCAGGTGACGTATCAGCCTACATCCCTACGAATGTGATCTCCATTACCGATGGGCAGATATATCTTGAGCCTGACCTGTTTTATGCGGGCATCAGGCCTGCGGTTAATGTTGGTCTGTCAGTCAGCCGTGTTGGTGGTGCTGCCCAGACAAAGGCGATGAAACAGGTGGCTGGAACACTCAGGCTCGATCTGGCCCAGTACAGGGAACTGGCCGCCTTCGCCCAGTTCGGTTCAGATCTGGATAAGGCCACACTTATGCAATTGGAGAGAGGTAAGAGAATGGTGGAACTCCTCAAGCAGGACCAGTACCAGCCGATGTCACTGGACGAGCAGATCATAGTGCTCTATGCAGGCACGCAGGGCTATCTGGATGATCTGCCTGTGGAATCCATAAGGGCCTTTGAGCAGGGTCTGCTGAGTTATGTACGGAGCCAGAGGCCGGAGTTAAAGACAGAGATCATGGAGAAGAAGGCACTTGATGAGGACCTGAGGAGTAAACTGGATGAGGCGATAAAGGCATTTAAAGAGACCTTTCAGCCATAGGATGAGCGATGCCCACACTTAAGGATATAAAGAGAAGGATAAACTCTATAAAGAGCACCGCCAAGATCACCAGGGCGATGAAGATGATCTCTGCGGTGAAACTCCGGAGGTGGCAGGACAGGATGTTCGCCCTGAGACCCTATTCTGACAAGATCTCAGAGGTTCTGCAGAGCCTCGCCCAGCCCTCTGAGGAGTTGCATCCGTTGCTCAAGGTGAGACCCAGGAGGACTGTAGAGGTCCTGGTAATTTCCAGTGACAAGGGCCTCTGTGGCGCCTTCAACTCAAATGTGCTGAGGGCGAGCAGGAACCTCATTGAGAGCCTGAGGAAAGAGGGTTTTGAGGTCTCGGTAAGCGTGGTGGGTAGAAAGGCGAGGGACTACTTCAGGAGGAGGGGGATACAACCCCGGAAGGTCTGGACAGGGCTGTCTGGAAAGGTCACATTTTCCGGGGCGCAGGAGATAGCGCAGGATGTAATGGAGTCCTATATCAATGAGACCTTTGATGAACTCTATCTGATATATAATGAATTCAGGACAGTGGTCTCCCAGAAGGTGGTCCAGAAGAGGCTCCTGCCCCTTGCCCCTCCTGAGCAGAAGGAAGAAGGCACCATGGCCGAGTTCCTCTTTGAACCATCAGAGGAGGAGTTGTTCAGGAGGCTCCTGCCGAAGAGTGTCGAAATACTGGTCTACAGGGCACTGCTTGAGTCACAGGCATCTGAGGAGGCAGCAAGGATGACAGCCATGGAGAACGCCACCAAGAATGCTGAGGAGATGATCGATAGGCTCACCCTTGAGTTTAACAAGGCCAGGCAGGCCTCTATAACGAAAGAGTTGATGGATATAGTGGGCGGTGCTGAAGCACTGAAAGAATAATAGAGTATGGAGGTATAAAGATGAGGGAAGGAAGGATTGCACAGGTCATTGGCGCAGTAGTCGATGTGGATTTTGAAGGGGAACTGCCACCAATACTGAATGCCCTTAAGGTTGAACAACCTGCTGATCCAGAGAGGGGAACCCCGGAGATAAATCTCACCCTGGAGGTCGCCTCCCACCTTGGTGACAACAGGGTGAGGACGGTTGCAATGGGACCGACTGATGGACTGGTAAGAGGGATGAAGGTGATAGACACCGGGCAGCCCATAGCAGTGCCTGTTGGGGACTCCACCCTCGGCAGGATAATGAATGTTACAGGGGACCCGGTGGATGAGGCCGGCCCTATTGAGTCGAAGGAGAAGTGGCCTATAATAAGGCCAGCACCTGAATTTGTGGAACAGGTACCCGCCCAGCAGGTCTTCGAGACAGGTGTTAAGGTCTTTGACCTCCTTGTCCCCTTTGTCAGGGGTGGTAAGATGGGGATGTTCGGTGGTGCAGGTGTTGGTAAGACCGTTATCATCATGGAGATGATTCACAATATAGCAATGGTTCATGGTGGTGTGTCGGTGTTTGCAGGTGTTGGTGAGAGGACAAGGGAGGGCAATGACCTCTACTTAGAGATGAAGGAATCAGGGGTCCTGAGCAAGGCCGCCCTCATCTATGGTCAGATGAACGAACCACCTGGTGCAAGGGCAAGGGTTGCGATGACCGCCCTGACAGTGGCTGAGTACTTCAGGGATCAGGGCCAGGACGTGCTCATCTTTATAGACAACATCTTCCGTTATACCCTTGCGGGTTGTGAGGTCTCGGCACTGCTCGGAAGGATGCCCTCTGCGGTGGGTTATCAGCCCACTCTGGGTACAGAGATGGGTATGCTCCAGGAGAGGATCACCACCACCAAGAAGGGCTCCATAACCTCCATGCAGGCGATCTATGTGCCTGCAGATGACCTCACTGACCCTGCTGTTGCAACTGCATTCACACACCTGGATGGTACGGTGGTCCTGTCAAGGCAGATTGCTGAACTGGGTATCTATCCGGCGGTGGACCCCCTGGATTCTACCTCCCGGGCCCTTGATCCGAGGGTCGTGGGTGAGGAACACTATCAGGTTGCACGAGGTGTGCAGAAGGTGCTCCAGAGGTATAAGGAACTGCAGGACATCATCGCGATTCTGGGTATGGAGGAACTGAGTGAGGATGACAAGTTGATAGTGGCCAGGGCGAGGAAGTTGCAGAGATTTCTCAGCCAGCCCTTCCATGTGGCAGAGGCATTCACCGGCACCCCTGGCAGGTATGTAAAACTGGAAGACACGATCAAGGGGTTCCAGGGTATCCTGGAAGGTAAGTACGATGACCTGCCAGAGCAGGCCTTTTACATGGTGGGGCCGATTGAAGAGGCCGAGGAGAAGGCGAAGAAACTGGGCTGGTCAAGGGAGATATAGATGGCAGAGTCACTCAGACTGGAGATAGTCACCCCCTATGGGCCTGTGCTCCAGGAGGAGGTGGATGAGGTTGTGGCCCCTGGTAGTGAGGGTGAGTTCGGGGTGCTGCCAGGACATGTTCCTTTTGTGACCACCCTGAAGATAGGGATACTCACCTACAAGAAGGCTGGTACTGCGAGGTATGTCTTTGTTAACTCAGGATATGCAGAGGTGAAGGACGACAGGATACTCATACTTGCAGATAGTGCGGAAAGGGCCGAGGATATAGATGTGGAGAGGGCCAAGGCGGCCATGAAGAGGGCGGAGGAGAGGCTCAAGAGACAGGACAGTATAGACTTTGCCCGGGCCCAGGCGGCCCTTCAGAGGGCTGTAACGAGGCTTGAGGTGGTCGAGAAGGCCCGCAGAAAGGCATCATAGTCTATCATTCAATCTCTCAATTGCCTTTTTCACAGAGGCAAAGTCCTCATAAGACAGTCCCATGCCAGAGGCCTGTCTGTAGAGTTGAAACACCGTATGTCCTGAAGGTACAGGGGCACCCACTTCATCAGCAGTCTGTAGGATGAACCTCAGGTCCTTCAGCATATGTTTCAGTGGAAACTGTGATGGATATACCCCCTTCTTCAACATCTCCTCCTTTAACTGGAAGAGTCCACAACTCAGAGGACCTGAAAGAATGGTATCCAGAATTGTTTCCACCTTGAGACCGCACCTCTGTCCGAGGTTTACCGCCTCTGTGAGGGCCTCCATCATCACGCCGAGCAGCAGGTTCACCGTCATCTTCATCGCTGAACCCATAGGGACATCACCACAGTGAACCACCTTCTTACCCATGCTAAGAAACAGTGGCTCTAACTCTCTGAGTACCTTTTCAGGACCACCGGCAAGTATCACCAGGGTCCCCTCCTCTGCAGGCCTCTTTGAACCTGAAACTGGTGCATCAATGAAGGTGACCCCGTAGGGCTCAAGCATCTCCTTGAGATGGCCAGCATAGGAGGGTGAGATGGTGCTCATATTTATCAGGACCTTGCCATTTACCTCCCCACTCAGGATACCCCTTTCTGATCGGAGCACCTCTTCGATTGCCTCGGGTCCTGTCAGCATAAGTATAATCACATCAGCCCAGGAGGCGAGTCCCTGGAGGTCCGATGCGACTTCAGCGCCCTGCTTCATGAGGGGAATGGTCCGGTCTTTTGTTCTGTTGTAAACCATAAGGGGATATCCCCTCTTCAGGATATTCATCGCCATAGGTGTTCCCATTATGCCGAGACCAACAAAGCCGATCTTCTTCATTTCCACCTCATGATAGTTTCTTTACCAGGATCTCGTTCACCAGTTTGGGGTTCGCCTTTCCCTTTGATGCCTTCATAACCTGTCCGATAAAAAAACCGAGGAGTTTCTTTTCACCATCTCGGTATCTCTGGACCTCATTGGGATGGGATGAAAGGACCTCTTCAACCATCCTCTCAATCTGAGAGGTATCAGTGATCTGCACGAGTCCTCTCTGTTTTACGATCTCTTCAGGGTCCTTTCCCGTCTGAAACATCTCTGAGAAGACCTTCTTTCCTATGCTGATGCTTATGGTCCCGTCATCGATAAGTTTGAGTAATCTCACCAGTTGTAAGGGTGTTATAGGGACCTCTGTTATCTCCTTTTTTTGTTCATTCATTATTCTGAGCAACTCTGTCATGATCCAGTTGCTCACCTTTTTGGGATTTCCTCCCTGTTTTGCAGCCTCCTCAAACCACTCTGCCAGGGACCTCTCCTCCGTGAGTATCCCTGCATCATAGGTCGGAAGTCCGTACTCCTCTATAAACCTCCGCATTTTATCGTCAGGCAGTTCCGGAAGGCTCTGCCTGATCTCAGATATCCATTCCTGGGAGACCTCCAGTGGTACCAGGTCGGGCTCGGGGAAGTACCTGTAGTCGTGGGCCTCCTCCTTTGTCCTCATGGAGTAGGTCCTCCCGGTGGTGCTGTCCCAGAGCCTTGTCTCCTGTACTATGGTCCCTCCTTCGCTCAGTATCCTTATCTGCCGTTGTATCTCATACTGGAGGGCCTTCTCCACGAACCTGAAGGAGTTTATATTCTTGATTTCTGTCTTGGTGCCCAGGTCACTGGAGCCCTCGGGCCTTACCGATACATTGGCGTCACACCTGAGGGAACCCTTCTCCATATCACCATCAGATATACCGAGGTACCTCACAATTGCTCTCAGTTTCTTCATAAACAGAGATGCCTCTTCAGGGCTCCTTATATCAGGTTCTGTTACTATCTCAAGCAGTGGGACACCTGCCCTGTTCAGGTCAACGAGGCTGTGGTCCCTTTCATGGATGTTCTTTCCTGCGTCCTCCTCCATATGTATCCTCGTTATACCGACCCTCTTTTTCACACCGCC
>WGER01000042.1 GCA_015492645.1 Nitrospirota bacterium | reverse complement strand
CTCAGGCCCTTTAACCTCTCTTCCCTGATGGTGGGTATAACTGTGATATCCCCTCTTGAGGAGAGACCTCGGTATAGATTTTCAACATAATAGCCAATACCCGTTTTGGGCTGGTAAAGGGGTCTCGTATTTAAGACTACCCTTAAGTTGTCCATCTACATCTGTGACCGAACCCTTTGGAGGTCAGCCTCTGTCATTAACCTTACCAGTTCCTCGAAGGTTGTTCTTGGATACCATCCCAGGACCTGTTTCGCCTTTGAGGGGTCACCCATCAAAAGGTCCACCTCGGCAGGCCTGAAGAACTCCTCTGAGACCTCAACCACCACTCTTCCGGTTGCCCTGTCTATCCCCCTCTCCCTCACACCCTCTCCCTCCCATACTACCTCCATCCCTGCCACGGCAAATGCCTTCTCAACGAATTCCCTTACTGAGTGGGTCTCCCCTGTTGCCACCACATAGTCATCCGGTTCCGGATGCTGGAGCATCAGCCACATAGCCTCCACATACTCAGGGGCGTAACCCCAGTCCCTTCTTGAATCGAGATTGCCCAGTACCACTTTCTCCTGGAGCCCGTATTTTATCCTTGCCACAGAATGGGTAATCTTTCTCGTAACAAACTCAAGCCCCCTCAGGGGTGACTCATGGTTAAAGAGTATTCCTGAACAGGCAAATATCCCGTAGGATTCTCTATAATTAACTGTTATCCAGTGGGCAAAAAGTTTTGAAACACCGTATGGACTCCTCGGATAGAAGGGTGTCCTCTCATTCTGGGGGACCTCTTGTGCCTTACCAAACATCTCAGAGGTGGATGCCTGATAGAATCGTGCCTCAGGGCTGAAGTGTCGCACTGCCTCAAGAAGCCTCAGCACACCCATTGCGTCCACATCTGCCGTAAGGATAGGCTGTTCAAATGATGCCTTTACAAAGCTCTGGGCAGCCAGGTTGTAGATCTCATCAGGTTTTATCCTTTTAACTGTATCTATAATGTTTGTGAATTCAAGGAGGTCCATATAGATAATTCTCACATCGCCTTCAATTCCCAACTCCTTCAACCTCCAGTAGGAGGAGTCACCGCTTCTTCGATCGGCCCCATAGACCCTGTATCCCTTCTCCAGCAGGAACCTTGCGAGATAGGCCCCATCCTGCCCTCTTATGCCTGTTATCAGAGCGATCTTCACCTTACCTCCTCAGTTCACGGTGTTTCCAGTAGCAACACCCTAAATTGCCGATAGAACTTCAACCAAAAACTTTGGAAGGCGGCAGGGACGGCCGCAAAAGCACCCCTTTCTATCGGCAAATGCGGGGGCAACATTTTAAATTATACAAAATGTCCTCTTTTTTTGTATATTATTCAAATGGTGATATTTCTTGAAATCTTAACGTAACATCGGGTAAGAGACTGCAAGATGCTAACCGAAACCACCAAGGAGATAAAGGATATCCTCGGATACAGGGAACTCCTCAGAAACCTGGTCGTGAGGGATATAAAAGTCCGCTACAAGAGGTCCATTCTCGGATTCTTATGGGTAATGCTAAATCCTCTACTTATGATGGTAGTCTTCTATCTGGTATTCTCCTCGCTCTTCCAGCGGACAGTGCATAACTATATAGCATATGTGATCACAGGCATCACCGTCTGGCACCTCTATGCCCAGAGCACATCCCGTGCTACAAGAGCATTCTTTGAGAGTGCAAATATCCTGAAGAAGAAGGCCCTGCCCCGGTCAATATTCCCTCTCTCCATGGTGGTCTCTGCAGTGGTAAACTTTCTGTTTTCCCTTGTACCCATGTATATAATTCTAATAGTCTCTGGTGCCTCACCACTGAAAGGGGCGCTACAGTATCTACCGATATGCATCCTGCTCATCCTCACATTCACCTATGGTGTGTCCCTTTTACTCTCAACTGTTACCGTCTTTTTCCACGACACCATCTATATTTATGAGGTCCTGCTGCTGGCACTCATGTATCTGTCTGCCATCTTTTATCCTGTACAGATCCTGCCCGAAGGCTCCATGGTGGTAGTAAACCTGAACCCTCTTTATCACTACATCAACCTCTTCAGGGCCTGTGTATACGATAGCACTCTCAATCCAGAAGTCCACCTGTTTTATTCTTCTGTCTATGCGTTCGCATCCATCCTGGTGGGCTGGACCGTCTATTTTACAAACAGGCAGAGGATAGTATTTTATCTGTGATGTCAGAGAAGGAGGTTATAAAACTGGACAATGTGGGAGTCCGATATATCCTCCAGAAGGAACGCCCCAGGACCCTCCAGGAGTACTTTATCAGTCTATTCAAGGGTGGAAACCACAGGAAGACAACTGAGGAGTTCTGGGCTCTCAGGGGTATAAACCTGACAGTCAGAAGGGGAGAGGCCCTCGGCATAATAGGTCACAACGGGGCTGGTAAGAGCACACTTTTGAAGGTAATCTCCGGGGTGATACCACCAGCCGAGGGAAAGGTGGAGGTGAGGGGGAATATCTCTCCCATCATAGATATAGGTGCAGGCTTTGCTCCAGACCTGACGGGTCTTGAGAACATCTATCTTGGTGCCTCTGTGCTCGGCATGTCAAGACGGGAGATACAGAAGAGGATACCAAAGATCCTGGAGTTTTCAGAACTCGGTGAGTTTATCAACGCCCCCATAAGGAGTTATTCAACCGGCATGGTGGCCCGCCTGGGGTTCTCCATAGCAGTTGAGGTTGATCCTGACATCCTTATCATAGACGAGGTCCTTGCTGTGGGAGACCAGCAATTCAAGAGAAAGTGTCTCAAGAGGATATCCGAGTTTAAGGAACGGGGCGTTACCATACTCTTCGTCTCGCACAACATCACTGACGTGGCAAGGCTCTGTGACAACATCCTCTGGCTCAGGCAGGGAAGGATCCACAGATATGGAGAGGCCCGGGAGGTGGCACAGGAGTTCTTCCGGCAGACAGGAGGTCCCTCCCGGTCAGGGCAAAGGGAAAGATAGAGGGCGGCCTTTTGTAAGGCCGCCCGTGGATATCTCCGCACTACCAGGCTGCCCAGGTGTTTCTCCATCCACTCCAGTGGGTTCCTGTTACCTTTGTCTGCCTCATCACTGCTCCATCTATAGGGTTCTTGCTCAAGATGTCCATCCGACCATCTCCATTGTAGTCTCCTACATATATGATGGAATAATTCAATAACCACGAGGTTAGATGGTTGTGCCAGGCGCTCCAGTGACCACCACTTACTGTTGATTCTCTTATCACTACTCTCTTAAGTGGTAACGGTAACAGTCCTCCATAAGAATTTTTAGCCGTTACAATGTCGTGAGTGCCATCACCATTGAAGTCTCCCACATATACCTGGTTGTAGTCACTTGGCCATGCTGCCCAGTGGTTGTGCCAGATGCTCCAGTGCCCTCCGCTCACCATGGACTCCCTCAAAACCGCCCCTCCTGAAGGGTCAACCGTCAGGATGTCGTCCCTGCCGTCTCCATTAAAGTCCCCCACATATACCCTTGAGTAACTAATCGGCCATGCTGCCCAGTGGTTGTGCCAGCCAGACCAGTGCCCCCCGCTCACCATAGACTCCCTTATTACTGCTCCTCCTGATGGATTTACTGTCAATAGGTCGTCTCTGCCGTCTCCGTTAAAGTCCCCCACATATACCCATAAGTAACTAATCGGCCATACTGCCCAGTGGTTGTGCCACCCACTCCAGTGCCCTCCGCTTACCACGGACTCCCTCAATACCACTTTCCATGAAAACGGAAGATTACCCTGAATAGTCAGGATGTCATCTGCTCCATCCCCATTAAAGTCACCTACATATACATTCCAGTAACCTCTTGCCCATGCAGCCCAGTGGTTGTGCCATCCAGACCAGTGTCCTCCGCTCACCATAGACTCCCTCAAAACCGCCCCTCCTGAAGGGTCAACCGTCAGGATGTCGTCCCTGCCGTCTCCGTTGAAGTCCCCCACATACACATCTGAAAACCTTGAAGGCCAGGCTGCCCAGTGAGCATGCCAGCCACTCCAGTTACCGTTACTTATCACAGACTCCCTAACAACACCACGGCCACCATCAGGGTTTACAGTGAGGATGTCTTCCCTGCCGTCTCCGTTGAAGTCCCCCCTGAATACCCTGTCCGTGTAAACCTCGTCTGCTCCTATGTCAACCTCCGCCACCCCGTCTCCGTCTCCGTCTATCGCTCTTGGGTCTCCTTCAAAGTCCGATGATGGCAGCAGGGCTGGTGAGGTTCCAGCATCTATACAGCGAGAGGAACCGTTAAGATGCAAATCACCTCCGACAGGATCAACAAAACCTGGATCTCCCTTAATATTTTTATAGTGATGGTATCTATTAGTAACCGTTATGTAAAGGTCCTCTGATTGCCCGGTGTCAAAGTCGCTCTGCACACCCATGTCATTAAACTGGAGGGTTACCTGAGAGCCATTATTGTTATTGTTACCATCTGACGTTACATAGAGGTCGTCACCTCCCTGACCTGAGGTATTACCGTAGATAATGTTATTGGTAAAGGTTGCAAAGGCACTATCATCGTAAAGTGAGACAAGCAGACCTCCCCCATCATAATTTGCCGTATTCTCATAAATGGTATTGTTTGTAACAAAGACACCACCAGAACGGGCGGAAATGTAAGCACCGCCTCCCGTATATGAACTATTATTGTAAAAGATGTTGTTGGTCAGGACCACCTGGTTTGTCTCATTTACAATATATAGCCCTCCTCCTAATGTTCCACTGGTAAGAGTGGTATTGTTTTTAAAGATGTTGCCTGTAATCGTAATCTCTCCTCCATAGGAGAGGATGGCTGCTCCGCCACCGTTTCCATCTGGGCTATTATTCCTGAAGGTGCAGTTCTCAATAACTATATTCGCCATTCCTGTCTTTACCAAAAGGCCACCACCCCAGTATGGACCACTTGCGTTCTGAAAGACAAGCCCTCTTACGGTTATCACCTGCCCGGCATCTCCTGTGTTATCATTGTCAAAGTCATTATCAATGAGAAGGCTTTCTCCATTAAGTATAGGTGGGTTTGAAGGGTCATTTGCCTCAACTGTTAGAGAACCGTTTCCGTCATTAGAATAGTAAGAACCACCATTAGTGTAGTACCCACCTGCAACATGAATCACAGAGTCCTGGCCGTCTCCTGTTGCTTTAAGTAAAGCCTCATTAAGGGAACAGGGTGATGTAAGGCTACAGATGTTGCCACTACCATCAGGGGCCACATAGTAATCTGCAGCCTCTGAAATGTAAAAACCTGTTAAGAGAAAAATTACGATTAAGCAGATAGTTCTACCCACCATAAGCCACCTCCAACTGCATAAAAGTTCTTTTTTCTTTTTCAATATACCAAATGGCGGTTACAGATTGGTTACAGATTAGATGTTTTGAATCAGACAAATCCTTAAGGAAGGATTCCTTCTTGCTTCAAAAGGACATCGTTGGATTATTAAACCTTTTCACCTCTTTATTCTATCAAAGTTGAGTATGTCCATGTATTCCCATTCCCTCCAACCGAGCAGATAGAGACCCCTTTGCATATTTTATCACCTCCTCTGGGAATGTTATACTTCCGACATATCACTGTCAATTCCCTGTCCCTGTATTCAGGAAAGAACTCAAACCTTTCTTCAAGTCTCCTGAGGGCCACATCTGTATGCACTATGAACTGCCCGAGTACACTCTCAACTCTGTCCACTCTTTCTTCTACTGACGGCATTTTGTTCCTCCTGTTAATTAAATCCCATTTTCATTATTATTTTCCTCAACCATCCAATCAGGTCACCCAGGGCGGTCTTCAGAATCTGAAGAAGGGACAGCCCCTTACCTTCCTCACACCTGCACTCGATCTCTCCCTTACCGTCTCTTTTGTCGTCCATCTTCTCTGTCCAGGCCCGGAGTTTCGCTCACCACCACAAGGTCCTTGATCCTTTCAAATCTCTTCCTGCCGATACCCTTCACCTCCAGTAACTCCTCTACCCCTCTGAACCCACCATGCTGACGACGGAACTGGATTATCCTTTCTGCAAGTACAGGTCCAATCCCCGGCAATTCTATCAACTCCTCCTTCGTCGCCCTGTTGAGGTCAATCCTTTCTCCTGCCTCAAGACCTGCATTGTAACCGGAAAAAAACAGTAACAGTATCAGTGTAATAATTCTGACATGCCTCATTCTCCACCCCCTCGTTTTTAAAAAGATTAAGAAAAGACAGGCGTATTTGTCAACCATCAGTTGATTTCCCCAGATTACCAATATTCTCCTTTCCTATCTTACAGAAGTAACATCAGCAGTGTCCGGTATCCAGTAAATAGAACCATATATGAAGGGCTTGAACGGACTTTACGGAAATTTTGAGGCACCCAACCTGGCGAGCGGAGTATCCCGGAGGGCATTTTTTGCTGTTTGACCTTGAGCGAGTTTCAGAAAAATGAACGAAGTGAGGTATAGTTGGGTCAAAATTTCCGTCTATAAAGCGAAAGCCCTTCATATAGTGCCTATTAAAAAGTTTTTTAAATCATAAAATCGGACACTACTGAAGTAACATAAAAAGAGAATATCAATCAGACACATTTTTTAGGTTATAATTAACTGAGTCAAAAAGAATCCTTAATTCAGTATGACCTTATAATAAATTGGACAAATGAGTCTTTACAGACTTCACAGACACATATCTATGCGGCAGGAGATGTTACTGGTCTCATGTCCCTTGAGACAGTGGCGACAAAGCAGGGAGTCTGCAATGAAAAATTTACACTTCGGAAGTGAACATACCGGATAAAATACATCAAAAAAGGAAGTATCGTGTGATGGAGAAGAATCACAAGCAAAACACAGACAGTTGCTGATCATCCACTGAACCTGCCAGGGGGCAGGACAGGGTTAGTCAGGAGTCTGAAGACATAAGGGGGTCCCAAAAAATCACAGATTTTTTGGGGCAGAGAAGTCAGAAGGCAGGAGGGGTCACGAAAACAGAGCACTGCATGGTCTGTGGAGAGGGCCTTCAGTATCTTGATAGTGCCCGCATCCTGAAGTGTCTTTACTGTGGCAGGGAAGAAGAGGCATACATCACCTGTCCAGAGGGCCATTATATATGCGAGCACTGCCACAACCAGAATGCAATGCGGATGATAGAGGAGGTGGCCTTCAGCACTAAATCTCGTAACCCGGTTGAGATTTCAGAATTGATGATGTCCTTTCCAGGGCTTCCCATGCTTGGCTGCCATCATGCCTACATTGCTGGTGGTGCACTCATGGCGGCAATAAAAAACTCTGGCACAGAAGAGATAACCAATGACAATATAAAAGAGGTCTTTAAGAGGACTAAACGCCAGGCCCATGGTGGATACTGTGGTCTTACCGGAGTCTGCGGTATTGCCCCTGCAATAGGAGCGGTTTTTTCTGTCCTGACCGGGTCAAAGTGTGGCACAGACAGAGAGCAGAGGATCACAATGGAGGCGGTAACAAGGGTTACAAAGGCAATAACAGAACTTACAGGACCAGGCTGCTGTAAGGCATATGTGAGGGCAGCACTGGATGTCTCGGTAGATTACCTGAAGGATTCCTTCGGGATTGTTCTTCCTAAGAACAGGCCACCAGAATGCATGCATTCAGATAAACACCCCCACGGCTGCCGTAAGGGAAGGTGCCCCTATTATGCACATCTTTAAGACCACACTGATATTGATGGAAGATTCAACTACTTCGCCCTTTTGCTGGCACAAGAGTTCAGTTGCCTGTTCCTCCAAGCATGAAAGCCGTTATTCTCTTTGAGAATCGACTTGGGCTGCCTCCTTGCAAACTCTTTTAACTTTAACCTGTTCCCTCTGGCAACTCCTTTCAAAGACATTCCAGAGTTTGATTTCCATCTTGAAGGTCTGACCTACTTATGGATTTTGTTGATATCCATCAAAAGGACATGAAGATAATATGAAGGCCCTCTCAAAAACACCATCCGTCTTTACTTTAAAAGATGGACTTTAGGTTAACAACGGTGCTTTATTGGAAATGTAAGGCTAATAAATCTGATTCGCTTGCTATCACCTTGCCAGTAACTGTGTCAACAACATAATAGCCACTATGATGGATATATAAACCAGACTGGGCAGCCCAGGCAGCAATCTGGTAACGGCCGATTCCACTGTCAGCAGTTGCACTTTTGCCTGTAAAAATACCGCTAAGCAGGTTTGTTGCAATAAGTATCGCTATAATTATGAGCAAAATCTCTGTTTGTTAGTTTGTATGCCTTGCCTCCTTTTGTTTAAGATTTCAAAGCCAGAGGCATTATCTCTTTACATCTATCCAGAAGGGCACGCCTTTATCCCTTCCTTTTTACTGGAAGTTTAATATGAAAGGTTGTTCCTTTACCTAATGTACTTTTCACCTCAATCTCTCCACCATGTGCCCCGATCACCTTTTTTACAAAGGCAAGTCCCAGCCCTGGACCATAAATCTTTGATGTAAAAAAGGGGTCAAAGATATACTTAACCTTTTCCTCAGGGATGCCCTTTCCAGTATCGGTTATGGAGAGGATGAGATACTCTCCCTCAACATCAGTGTTTATTGTGAGGTTCTTTGGTTCATGCTCCATGGCCTCAATGGCATTTCTGAGGAGATTGCTAAGGGCCGTTTTCATCTTTCCTCTGTCAATTGGAAATAAAGGTGCCTCTTTCAGGTCAAGATCAAGGCTTATACCGCTTTCGTTGAAATCTCTTTCAAAGGAATTTATAACATCCTTAATAATCTCATTAATATCAGTTGGTTGCATATCAAAATCCTCTGTTTCTATCTGCACAAGTCTGCTTATCATCTTTTCAAGTTTCTCCACATCATCAATAACCCTTTTCATATACTGTCTTTCACTGGATTTCTCTGGCAGGCTTTTATATACCCTTCTTGCGAAGCCACCAATTGAGGTAAGGGGATTTCTAATCTCATGGGTCACTTCATCCGCCAAGTGCCTGAGGGATTTTAACCTTTCTCTGTCAAAAGAGTCCTGTCTTTTCTCCATCATTGAAACAAACAACTCAGGCTCCTGCTCAAAGAGTTCTTTACATTTTTCTGAGCAGAAATAGTACTCATTCGCATTGTAAGTAGAAATAAAAGGAGTTTCCTTGCTGACCAGCATTGCACACACAGGGTCAGTTGTTTTATTAGCATCTTTCTTATCTTTAATCCTCATTCACCATCCTTATGATTTTTGTCCTTTATCTCAGTTTCAGAAACCTTGCATTTATTGCCACAATCACCGTGCTGAGAGACATAAGCACTGCCCCCATTGCAGGGCTTAAGAGGACTCCATATTTGTATAGAACACCTGCGGCAAGGGGGATGGCAAAGGTATTATAGCCTGTTGCCCATGCGAGGTTCTGAATCATCTTCCTGTAGGTGGCCCTTGCAAGGCCAATGATTGCGAATACATCAAGAGGGTTGCTACGGACGAGTATGATGTCTGCTGTCTCCACTGCCACATCAGTACCTGCACCTATGGCTATACCCACATCTGCCTGTGCAAGGGCAGGGGCATCATTAACACCATCACCTGTCATTGCCACAACAAGACCCCTTGACTGCACTTCCTTTACCTTCTCTGCCTTCTCATGGGGCAGGACCTCGGCAAAGTAATCATCCAGTGCCAGTTCTTCTGAAACCCATCTGGCCACCTGACGGTTATCCCCTGTAAGCATCATGCACTTTATACCCATCTGTTTGAGTCTGGAGATGGCCTCCTTTGATTCGGGCCTTATAATATCAGCAAGACCTACGGCGCCTGCTATCTCACCATCAATAAGGATGAAAACCACCGTTTTTCCCTGTGATGAGATTTCTTCAATCCTTGAATCATTTATCTTGAGACCCTTTTCCCTCAGATATCCAGGACTTACCACCATTACATGCCTTCCATTGACCCTGCCCTCAGCCCCTTTGCCAGGGATCGCCCTGAATCCTTCCACCGGATAGGTTTCTTTTGCAGTCTCCACAATCCCCCTTGCGATGGGATGCTCTGAGTGTGCCTCTACAGAGGCGGCATAGGTTAAGAGTTCATCTTCCTGGAACTCTTTCAGTGTAATAATATCTGTCACCCCGAACCTGCCTTCTGTGAGGGTGCCTGTCTTGTCAAATATTATGGCCTGGATGTTTCGGCCCCTTTCAAAGGCAGCACGGTTTCTTATCAGAAGTCCATTCTTTGCAGCCAGTGCAGTTGATACCGCCACCACCAGTGGCACTGCAAGCCCTAAGGCATGGGGGCAGGTTATGACCATCACTGTAACCGTCCTTTCAAGGGCAAAGGCAAAGTCCTTTTGCATTATGGCAAGCCATACAAAAAGTGTTAAGGCACCACCTGATAGGGCAATAATGGTGAGATAGAAAGCAGCACGGTTTGCAAGGTCCTGGGTCCGGGACTTACTCTCCTGTGCCTGTTTCACAAGGTCTATGACCTGAGAGAGAAAGGAATCCCTACCTGTCTTTTCTATCTCTATTACGATTGAGCCCTCTCCGTTTATTGCACCCCCAATCACCTTTGAGCCTGTCTTCTTGGGGACAGGTCGGGACTCTCCAGTGAGCATTGCCTCATTCACAGAGGTCTGCCCTTCCACGACCCTTCCATCTGCTGGTATCTTCTCACCTGGCTTGACAAGGACCCTGTCACCTGTCTTTAACTCTGAAACTGAAACATCCACCACCGTGCCATCAGGCATAACCCTGTGTGCCTCTGAAGGCATCAGTCTTGCCAGTTCTTCAAGGGCACGGGATGCTCCCATTACTGATCGCATCTCTATCCAGTGACCAAGGAGCATGATGTCAATCAGGGTGGCAAGTTCCCAGAAAAACACCTTACCTTTCAGGCCAAAGACCACAACAGTGCTGTAAATATAGGCAGTACTGATGGCAATGGCAATGAGGGTCATCATGCCTGGAGTTGCCTTTGTCAGTTCACCGAACATGCCCTTCAGGAAGGGATAACCACCATAGAAGAAGACAAAGGATGAAAGGACAAAAAGGAGATAGATATCACCTGGAAAGGATATAACACCTGCAAGGCCGAGAAATCTCTGCACCAGCGGAGACAGCGCCAGTATGGGAATGGTTACAACAAGTGAGACCCAGAACCTTCGTCTGAAGTCTGCCACCATATGGGCATGATGGTCATGATGGCCCCCTGCCCTGTGCTCTTCATGTCCCATGTGGTCCATCTTTTCCATGGACATCTCATGTCCTGGATGGGACATTTCACTCTGAGTTTTATGCTCACTGTGATTATGCTGGTGCTCCTGCATCAGGCCCTCCTTTGGTTTATTGAAGTTTCTATTTCCTTTTCTTTCTCAAATCCAGCAGATACTGTCTTGCTGCCATAGCAGCCTTTGCACCTTCTCCGGCGGCTATTACAATCCTCTTTCCAAAGGCATTTGTAACATCGCCGGCCGCAAATATTCCAGGATAGGATGTGGAGCAATCAGGGTTTATCTTGATTTCTCCTCTTTCGTTCAGTTCACAGAGGCCAGAGACGACTGAAGAGTTGGGCTGAAGCCCGATGGCGATAAAAACACCTTTTGCAGAAAGTTCAATGGTATCCTTTGAGGCCATTTTTCTTATTTTAACAGAACTAAGTGTTTTATCACCTTTGAATTCTACCGTATTGTAACCTACATAGAGAGTGAGGTTTTTAAATCCCCTTATTCTTTCTATGACTATAGGGTCTGCCTTCAATTCTGAATCTGACACAAGATATATATTTTTTGCAACAGCATGTAGATTCTCCACTATCTGTAAAGCGGAATTACCTCCACCAATGACCACAACATCCTCATCCTGAACAAAGGACAGGTCCTGTATATTACCGTAAAAAATACCCCTACGCTGAAATTCCTCCTCACCGGGTATCTTCAGTTTTCTTCTTGTCATACCAGTCGCTATTATGAGGGCCTTTGATGTATATTTTCTGAGGTCAGAGGTGGTCACCTGAAACCCTTCTTCAACGGGTTCAATCTTTTCAACCTGAGTCATCAGGTGGTCAATGTAGTGGGAGTGTATCAACTGGTCCTGAAATCGCTTTGTAAGTTCAGGACCTGTGATAAAATCATAACCCATATAGTTTTCTATCTTCGTACTGTCAATTGCCTGACCACCAAGGTCTTTTGTAATGAGGAAGGCATCCATTCTGAGGGTTGCGGCATAAACAGCAGCGGTAAGCCCCGCAGGACCACCACCAATAATTATCAAGTCATATGAAGTCTTTGGTAGTTTACACGCCCTGTCTTTTAGGAACTTGTCCTTACATCCTTCGGAGCAGAAATAAAATGTTTCTCCTTCACACTCTATGGTAAGGGCCTCTTTTTCATCAACTTCCATGTTGCATATAGGGTCTTTCCTTTTCAAGGTTCCTCCTTTTAACCGTAAATCCCGATTGACTTTGGCCAAAAACATACAAGGCGGGAGGTGCTGGTTCGGACAACCCCTCGGCCTCTCTGGCAGGAGGTATTGGTTCAGGCACAAATTAATGCGATGAATTTTATTGACACAGTTTCACCCTTTTTAAGTGTTAATGCAATGGTTATTCATTCTTCAAAGGCACTGGATCGCTGAATTTGATGCCTTCACCAACACCTCCTGCCCTTTCATTTTGCCTTTAGGTTTTCGCTCTTTGTGTCCGAACCAGCACCGCCTGTCAAAGATAATCCTGTCGCCTAAAATCCTGTCTCGCCGCAATCCCTGCCGCAAATTGACCCGATTCAATCGGCAATCTCGGGCTTCTAAAACTTAATAAATTCCTTGAGGCGGTCAATCAGACCGCCCCAAGGAATTCAGTGACAACCACATGGACCAAGTCCCCTGTAGGGTGATTTTTCATATATCTTCTTTTTCAGTTCATAGATCTCTTTTGCCAGTTTCTCAACCGTCTCGGGCTTGGTTTCGGGGTTTCTCAGGGCCTCAAAGTATTCAAATCTCTTTTCATTTAACTGCTTTCTGAGGTCACGGGTCTCATCAAGAAACTTCTGATAGTCCTTTGAATAGCCATAGCCCATCATGCCAGGTCCCATACCATAACCACCCATCATCCCGTAGGGCATACCTGGACCCATCATCATACCGGGCCCCATGCCGTAACCACCCATCATGCCATATCCCATGCCACCGCCCATCATCCTGTGCATCATGCCCATCATGCCGGGGCCCATCATACCCATCATACCAGGCATACCACCCATCATCGGTCCCATACCCCCCATCATGCCGTAGGTCATACATGGGCCCATCATCATGCCAGGCATACCTGCCATCATACCTGGACCCATCTGATATGGGATCTGCTGAGGCTGTGTCTCCTGCTCACCAGTCTCTCCTGACATCATGCCCTCATCACCCATCATTCCACCCATTTGAGCAAAGGCGATGCCTCCAATGAGCCCAAGGGCAATAATCAATACTAACAACATTCGTCTCATCATCCATTCTCCTTTTTTTTATTTGTTTTTTGATAATTCGACAACAGGGGGTCAACTCTCTGTTGCCTGGCACCGAGGCCTCCTTTAACATGAACTGTGGCACTTACATGTTCCAGAGGCCTTTCTCTGGAGTTTCTTGATCTTCACTGTCTTCACCTCCTTTCTCATAAGACCATCTTGATTGACTTATTTACACTCATCAATCCTTCCCGAGCAGTTTCATCCTCTCCTCATATTCACTCCTGTCAATCTCTCCACGGGCAAATCTCCTTTTGAGTATCTCCACGGCATCTTCATCTCTGCCGTCCTTTATTTCCTCTCTGGTTGAGAGGTATCTCACGAAATATATGACGGCCACAATTACAAAGACCGCAAAAAGGACCATAAATATCCATCCGAGACCCATTCCAAATCCGCCATACATCAACTCATTCCTCCTTTCTTTGCCAAACCTTAAGCAACTTCTTTAGTTTCATGTATACAGTATACCACTGAATTGAGAAGATTTTGTGAAGGAGTGATTTTGTAGGGATCCCTGGCGTAAAGACAACCATTTCTACCGACAAATTAGGGTCTAACACCGTCTCTTGAATTTTAAATGACTCTTTTCTTAATATAAGTTAAGTGGGCAGGTAGCTCAGTCGGTAGAGCAGAGGACTGAAAATCCTCGTGTCGGCGGTTCGATTCCGTCCCTGCCCACCATCTATTCAGTGAAACTGAAATGTCTTCTGATTTTCATCTCATTGTTACAGTTGCCCATCAAAAGGAGATACCCTCTGAATGGTTAAAACAAAGAGGTGTTTCTGTAGTAACATCTGATGGCCTCCGTTCAGGTGTGCTGGGTCTGTTAAGGCCTGAAGTGGGGATCCTGGTGGTTATTACAGGGATTGGACCAGGGGCCTCTGAAGAGGCAGCCCATCTGATATCAAAGTTACTGAGGCCACTATTTGTCCTCAACCTCGGTACCGCAGGGATAGTTGACAGGAGTATACCCCTGAGGCAGTGGTTCACCCCTCGCCGACTCTATGGAGAGGGACCTCCCATATGGATTGACACAAGACTCCCCATAGACATCCCCCAGAGAAGGATACTGGATAGCCTCATTACAGTAGCCACCCCTGACAATGACCTACCTGGACAGCCAGGTACGGCTCAGGCGGTTGACATGGAGGCATATCCCCAGGCAAGGGTCTTCAGAGAAAAAGGGGTCCCTTTTCACTGTCTGAAATACAGTACTGATTATACAGGCACCGAATATAAGATCCAGTATCATAAAAACCTGCCATTCTATCTGGAATCAGTAAAGAGGGCGTTCGCCTTCCTGGATAGAGCAACCTCTGCCGACATCTCTGTTGTTATTCCATCTTACAACAGGGGTCACCTCTTGAGGAGGGCCATAGACTCGGTACTCAGCCAGAGTTACAGACCAAAAAAGGTGATAGTTGTGGATGATGGCTCTGAAGAGGCCCTCTCTGAGAGAATCCACCGGAAGGGTGTGATCTCTGTGAGACTTCCTCACAACTATGGTGTCTCAAAGGCGAGGAACATAGGGGTGAGTCTCAGTGATACAGAATGGGTCGCCTTTCTTGACTCTGATGACCTCTGGAGAAGGGACAAACTCCTCCGGCAGGTTCAGTACCTCAAGAGGTATCCCTTTTACCAGATACTTCAGTGTGAGGAGATCTGGTACAGGAGGGGTAGAAGGGTTAACCCCTGCAAGTATCACAGGAAGCCCCTGGGCTGGGCCTGGGGACCATCCCTGAAGAGGTGCCTCATCTCACCATCAGGGGTCCTGCTGAGGAGAGACCTCTTTCTCAGGTTTGGGGGATTCAGAGAGGACCTTCCTGTGTGTGAGGACTACGACCTCTGGATCAGGCTCACCAGGCACCTGCCTGTTGGCCTGGAACCCTACCAGGGTGTGGTAAAGTTTGGCGGACACGATGACCAGTTATCCACTTCACTGCCTGCAATGGATCGGTTCAGGGTGAAGGCCCTCCTGGAGGCCCTTTCCACTGAGGATGACCCCTTTTTCAGGAGAACCATTGCGGCTGAACTGAAGAGGAAGGCAGAGATCCTGTACCGTGGAGCCATGAAGAGACTACAGGGAGAACACCCTGACAGGGTCTTTCAGGGAGAAGATGTAGTAAAATATTATCGCTGGCTTATGGAGGTGGCTGACAGGTATATGGAAATCCCCGAGGGTTGTATCTGTGAGGTATATTGACTTTCATACACACATCTTCCCTGACAGGATCGCTGAAGAGGCCCTTCAGAGGCTGTCGGAACATTCTGGTCAGTACAGACCCAGGACAGATGCCACACTGGGGGGTCTACTGAGATCGATGGACAGGGCAGGGGTGAGGCTTTCTGTAGTGGCAAGTATCGCAACGAGGCCATCACAGATGATCCCCATCTTTCAGTTCGCCTGTAACATAAGGTCTGACAGGGTCTATCCCTTGGTCTCCTTTCATCCTGAAAACCCTCTACAGGAGGTAGAGACCCTCCTTCAGGCTGCCATAAAGGAGGGTATTCATGGAGTAAAACTCCATCCAATGTATCAGGGGTTTTACATAGACGAAAAGAGGATGTATCCCTTCTATGAGATTGTTAACTCGATGGGTATGTTCCTCATGTTCCACAGCGGGTTTGATATCGCCTTTCCTGGAAACAGGCAGGCTGATGTGGAGAGGGTAAAGAAGGTAGCGATGGATTTCCCTCAGATGACAATCATATCTACCCACATGGGAGGCTGGCACCAGTGGGACAGACTCGGTCTCCTCAGCAGATGCGAAAACGTCTATATAGAGACATCCATGACGGTAACAGAGACAGGCAGAGAGACCTTCAGGCGCCTGTTATTACAGTTCCCTGTGGACAGGGTCCTGTTCGGCACTGATAGCCCGTGGACTGACCAGAGGGAGCAGATAGAAGAGATCCTCGCCATTGATATTCCTGATGAATACAAGGAGAGGATACTCTTCAGAAATGCCGAGGAGTTTCTGAAACGCTTTATGGAGGGTGTGAGTTCATGAGCATCACTGTCCTGAGGGCATCGGCTGGATCAGGCAAGACCTATGAACTCACAAAGAGATTTCTCCACCTCATCCTGTCACGACAGGGTAATACCAATCTGAAAAATATTGTTGCTATCACCTTTTCTAATAATGCTGCCCTGGAGATGAAAGAGAGAATCCTGACATGGCTGAAGGAACTGTCACTCGGAATATCTCACGATAGACTGGAAGAGGTTTCAGGGCTTACTGGTATACCAGTTGAGGAGTTGCCCCTGCGTGCTGAGGAGACCCTTGAAATGATCCTTGAGAATTATTCCGACTTTCAGGTGAAGACCATCGACAGTTTTATGACCTCACTGTTCAGGGCAACCTCACTTGACTTTGGCCTCACCGAGGACTTTGAGATACTGATGGACCACACGAGACTTTTCCACTTCGCCTTTGAGAGAATGTTGAATGAGGTGGAAGAGGGCGCCCCGATAACAGAGACCATAGAAGAGGTGATTAATGAAATAATCAGTAATGCCCCTGGTGACAGGGCCTATCCATGGGACCCTACTGATGCCCTTCTGACAGAGATAAAAAGGATATACCAGAAGTTCGCTACAAGGGGGGCCATTCCCGACTTTACAGACAGAAGGCAGGAGGTTCAGGAACTCAGAGAGGAGATAATTAGCAAGGGTCGGGAGATCCTGAGACTCCTTGACAGTGAGAGTCTGAGTCCTGGCAGGAGCACCGAGAAATTCAGGAGGGCCATCCAGAATGGCAACCCCTCTGACCTCTTATCCCTAAAAGGCACCCCTTTTAATAAAGGTGGGAGTGATCCGGTGGTCTATCAACAGGCCCTTAAAATCTGGAGTGATATCAGGCAGACCATTAGTAGATATGCCTATCAGTTGAGTCATACATACTACAGGCCCTATATGGAGGTCTTCAAGAGGTTGAACCAGGGCCTGGAAGAGGTGAAGAGGAGTCATGGGAAGGTATTTATTGAGGATATCAACTTCTATCTATCGAGATATATAACCAGTGAAGTGGTGCCTGATATCTACTTCTACATAGGGGAGAGGATCTACCACTGGCTTATCGACGAATTCCAGGATACCTCAAGGGTTCAATGGTTGAATCTACGGCCTTTAGTGGAGAACTCTCTTTCAACAGGGGGCAGTTTATTTGTTGTCGGAGATACAAAGCAGTCCATATACGGGTTCAGGGATGCAGATTACAGGATAATGAAGGCCCTTGAGGAGGGCAGAGAGTTTAATCAATTCAGGCCTGCTGTGAAAGACCTCCAGATCAACTACAGGAGTCGAAGAGAAGTGGTCAAGTTCTCAAGAGACATATTCAGGTCTCTGGACAGGGAGGAGTATCTCGAGGCAGCCTCTCTTTCAGGGCTTAACAGGTTTGATCAGGTCTCAAGGCAGGAGAGTCCCGAGGGATATGTGGAGGTTACAGAGTCAGGCAGTGAAGAGAATGAACAGAGAGAGGCCCTTATAAAAATCATTGAAGACCTCAGGGAAAGGGGCTACAGATACTCAGATATTAGTGTCCTTGCCTATAAGAACGAGGATGTACTGCAGGTGTCAACCTGGTTGAATGAGGAAGGTATACCCTTTGTCTCCTACAGCAGTCTGGATATAAGAAAGAGAAAACTGACTGCCGAGATTATTGCATTGCTCAGATTTCTTGACTCTCCCATAAATGACCTTGCCTTCTGCACCTTTATGCTTGGAGATGTCTTCAGCAGACGATTATCTGGAAGCGGTCCCGGCAGACCTCAGATAAGGGACTTCCTGTTTTCAAACCGTGACAGAAGACCACTTTATAAGGTCTTCCAGGAGAGTTACCCGGAGATATGGAGGGAGTACTTTGAAGACCTCTTCCGTTTAACCGGATATCTACCCCTTTATGATCTGGTAGTAGGAATATATCATAAATGGGATCTCTTTCATTGCTTCCCTGATGAAGAGGCGACACTTGCGAGATTCCTGGAAGTGGTGAAAGAACTGGAGACAAGGGGGGTACTGAACCTGAAAGACCTTCTTATGTATTTTGAAGAGCCCCAGGATGAGGCACTCTGGACAATAACCGTCCCGGAGGGCAGAGATGCGATCAGGGTTATGACGATCCATAAGGCAAAGGGGCTCGGCTTTCCGGTGGTGGTCCTGTTTTTGAAAAATGCCGGAGGCAGAAGGGGCTTCCCGCACATCTGGAAAGAGGATGGAGACAGGACCCATCTCTTGAAGATCACAAAAGACCTCTGTAACCACAACGATGAACTGGAGAGCCTTTACAGGCTGGAGAGGATAAACTCCATTGTGAATGACCTCAATACACTGTATGTGGGGCTTACAAGGGCGGAAGAGGAGATGTACATCCTTCTGAGCAACAGGGGTAAGGACTCCTTTCCACTTGACCTCCTGCCAAAGGGGTATAAATCAGGCAGAAGGGGCCGTGGTAGAGGAGGCCTCCAGAGACCAGATCTCAGTGTTCAGGGGCCAAACCCTGTCCTTGACACTAATCTCACCCTTCACATCTACGAGACAGAAGACAGGAGGATCAGATACTATGAAAGGAGGAGGGGGGAGGCCTTTCACAGACTGCTTGAGGGTATAGAGTATCTGGATGAGGAGACTGAGGAGACATTTATGGCAAAGGGACTGGCTCAGGGGTTGACTGAGAGGGAGGTGCAAGACCTCTGGCGTTTTCTCAGGAGTGAGGATGTATATACATATTTCTGTCAGCAGGACGGAAGAGAGGTGTTCAGAGAGAGGGAGTATGTGGACAGCAGTGGTAACCTCTACAGGATGGACAGGGTGGTGGTTGACCCGGAGGTGGTGACTGTAATAGATTACAAGACAGGCACTCATGCTGAAACTGATCTCACTGTGGACTCCCAGACACCGGATGACATCAAAGGTCAGAGACCTCTGGATGCCTATAAGCGACAGATGGAAAGATATATCCAGATACTGAGGGATGTCTACCCAGGCAGAACCATTAGAGGGGTCCTTCTATTCCTGGATACCCAGGAACTCTACAGGATAGGACCCGGAGATTAGAGGAGGAGCGATGATACCGAGATACACAAGACCGGAGATGGCAAGACTCTGGAGTCTTGAGAACAAGTATCAGAAATGGCTTGAGGTGGAGATAGCAGTGTGTGAGGCCTGGGCAGAGAGGGGGGAGATACCCCCTGAGGCCCTGGAAGAGATAAAGCAGAGGGCGGGGGTTGACCCCCAGAGGATCGATGAAATAGAGTCAAGGGTCAAACACGACGTAATAGCCTTTCTCGAGTCTGTATCTGAGAGGGTGGGGCCATCGGCCAGATATATCCATAAGGGTCTCACCTCCTCGGATGTGGTGGACACCGCCCTTGCCCTTCTGATGAGGGATGCTGCTGACATCATCATAAAAGATATAGATGATCTGCTACAGGTCCTGAAAGACAGGGCACTCCAGTACAAAGACACCCTCTGTATAGGGCGTAGCCACGGGGTCCATGCAGAGCCGATGGTATTCGGACTCAAGTTTGCCCTCTGGTATGAGGAGATGAGACGGAATCTGCAGAGAATGCAGAGGGCAAGGGAGGTTATATCCTATGGAAAACTCTCGGGTGCAGTGG
>WGER01000041.1 GCA_015492645.1 Nitrospirota bacterium | reverse complement strand
CTCCTGTATACTGGTTTGGGCCATCGGGTCTCCTGAAAAATCTCATAGACAGGATGACATGCCTTGAGCATGAAGAAAAGTTACTCGACGGAAAGGTGGGCGGAATACTATGTTCTTACGAAGAGGAAGGCGCCTCTACCACAATCAGTCAGTTATTCCTTGCCCTGTCCGATATGGGGCTCCACTTTCCACCCTATGCCTATACCTACAACAGGGGGGATAAGATAGAGCAGGATACGGCCTTTTATGCTGAGCAACTCGGAAGAAATGCCGTTATGGTCGCTAAATGTCTCGATGGCAAGAAATGGTGGAGGAGGTGATGGAGCGGGCGACGGGACTCGAACCCGCGACCTGGAGCTTGGGAAGCTCCCACTCTACCACTGAGTTACGCCCGCTTTAATGTATTTTAATTCCTGAGAGGGTGGTGATGTCAATATGAAGGTGAAGAGGATAGAAATGATCGGTTTTAAGTCCTTTGCAGAAAGGACCGTATTCGACTTCCATCCAGGCATTACCTGTATAGTTGGGCCCAATGGTTGTGGCAAGAGTAACATCGTTGATGCCTTCAGATGGGTCCTGGGAGAACAGTCGGCGAAGACGCTCAGGGGAGACAGGATGTATGAGGTGATCTTTAGCGGTTCAGAAACCAAAAAACCGATGGGAATGGCAGAAGTTACACTGCATCTCATTATGCCAGAGGCAGAAGACAATGGAGACCTTGCTGAGGGTTGTGTGACGGTTACAAGGAGGCTCTATCGTTCAGGTGACAGTGAATATCTTATAAATGGCCGGCAATGCAGGCTGAAGGATATAAGAGAGATATTTCTTGATACCGGGCTGGAATTGAGGAGTTACTCAATCCTTGAGCAGGGCAGAATCGGAGAGATAATCAATGCGAAGCCTGAAGAGAGGCGTTTCCTTATAGAAGAGGTGGCAGGCATAATGAAATACAAGGTCAGAAGGGCAGAGGCAGAGGCAAAGTTGCAGAACTCTAAGTACAACCTCCAGAGGGTGAATGACATCCTTGGTGAGGTGAAGAAACAGAGGGCAACGCTCCAGAGGCAGGCAAAAAAGGCAGAACGCTACAGAAGGCTCCTTGAGGAACTGAAGGACCTTGAATTGAGACAGGCGAGGAGGGAGTTCCTGAGACTGCAGAAGGCGATGGAGGAATTGACAGAGACACTGAAGGCATTGAAAGACCAGGAGGCAGTGAAGGCCAAAGAGGTCACCTCCCTTGAGGCATCACTGCAGGTAACAAAGACCCGGTTGACAGAGATGGAGAGGTCGCTCCAGGATATGGTAGGCCAACTTCAGAGATATGAGAATGAGGCCTCTCAGAGGGAAAGGCAGTATGAGATTACCACAAAGGAAATAGAGTTTCTGAAGGAGACGCTTAAAGCCACAGAGGATGCGATTGAGAGGACAGAGGGCACCATCAGTGAAAAGGAGAGGTTGGCCCAGCAATTGAATGCCGATCTGGATCTCCTTTTGAAGCAGAAAGAGGAACTCCAAGAGGCCCTTACAGATGCATCAGAAGGAGAGAGGGCACTGAGACAGACACTTCGGGGTATAGAGGATGCGTTAGAAGAGAAGAGGAGGGTCCTGTTTAATATTACTGACAGGATAGGTTCTTACAGGAACTCCATGAATACCCTAAGCATCCAGATAGAGGGAATGCAGAAGAGACTGTCTCAGGCTGAGAGGGAACTGGAGGAGGCCCAGCGGAGGATTAAAGAACTCAACAGTACCCTCAAGGAGATCCGATCAAAGATAGGAGAACATGAAACCGCCCTTGAGGAATTGAGGACAGAGAGGCAGGCCATTACAGATGAACTGCTGAAGGAGAGATCAAACCTCCAGGTGTTGACAGACAGGAGGGTTGAGTTAATAGGCCACAGCAGGTCCCTGCAGAGTGAAATCCAGACTCTTACAGGTATGACGACCCCTCCCCTCAGGAGGCAGGAACTGGAGGAGAAGGGTGTCAGGTTGCTTGCAATAGTATCTGAGATCCTCTCTGTCCCTGCTGAGTATGAGACAGCAGTTGAGGCAGCCCTTTCTGATAAGGTGAAGGGCTTTATTGTTGGTACAGAAGGTGAGTTGAGGGAGGCGGTGGAGTATGTGTACACTGCAGGTGCAGAGAAGACCACCTTTATCCTGAACCAGGAAGTAGAGTGCCAGGATGGACCACCATTGAGACCCCTGAAGGATGTGGTAGTAGTTCAGGGACCCTATCAGGGTGTTGTGAGGATGTTACTGAATGGATACTACCTTGCTGAGGACTTACAGAGTGCCATCAAGCAGAGCAGGTTAAACAGGGGGATCAAGGTGGTAACAAACAGGGGTGAGGTGGTGGAGGCGGGTGCGGTGGTGACCTGTGGCAGGCAACAGGGTGTTCTCCCTGTGGCAAGAAAGATACGGCAATTGAAGAGGGAACTGGAGGCGCTGCAGAAGGAGTCTTCAGAGGTGGAGACAACCATCAGGAGGACCAGTGAACGTATCCAAGAACTGAAAGATACCCTGAAGGAGATCGAGTCAGAGATGGCCCATAGGGAGAGACAGATCTCACTGCAGAGGGCAGAGGAGGGGCGTTATAGAGAAGACCTTGAGCGGTTCAACAGGAAGGCAGAGATGCTGACCATAGAGATTGAACAACTGAAAGAGGAGATCAGTTCTTCAGAACAGCAGAAGGAGGAATATTCAGATAGACTCACTGAAGCAGAGGCCAAAAAGGAGGAGGTAAACTCAGAGATCCTTTCACTACAGGAGGAGAGGAGAAAGACTGAAGAGGTCCTTCAAAGGAGGCTGGATGCCCTTACAGAAAAGAAGATCAGCCTCCAGGTCCTGTCTGAAAAACTGGGCACATTAAGGAAGGAGAAGGCCTCTACTGAATCTGAACTGAAGCGATTGAGACTGAAGAGAGAGGCACTCCTCAGGGATCTGGATAACAAGAAGAATCAGATAAGAGAGAAAGAGGACCTCTTGAGGGAACTCAGACAGACCCTGAAGGAGACCCTTCAGAAGAGAGAGGAACTCAAGAGAGAGGCAACCACAAGGCAGAGGGAAATAGAGACGGTAAAGGCAGAGGTCTCAGAGAGGGAGAAGAGGTTGAAGGCCCTGTCAAAGGAACTTCAGGTGCTGATGGAGTCAAGACACCAGAGTGAGATTGAAGAGACTGAGATCAGAACAAGGGTTGAGGCACTGAAGACCCAGGTCCTTGAGAGATACAAAGTAGACATAGGAGACCTTGATCTCCCTCCGGCAGAGGAAGACCTCTCAGAGGCTATTGAAAAGAAAAAGGCGGAGTTAGTCCAGATGGAGCCTGTGAATATGGCAGCCTTAGAGGAGTTCAAAGAGGTGGATGAGAGGTATCGGTTTCTCACAGAGCAGCAGACGGATATTGAGAACTCCATAGATGAACTACAGGCCGCCATCAGGCGGATAGACAGCACCACAAAGGAGATGCTCATAGAGGCCTTCCAGAACTTAAACGGAAAGTTTTCTGAGGTCTTTGTTGACCTTTTCGGGGGAGGCAGGGCAGAACTGAGGTTAACAGAGGACAATCCCCTTACTGCAGGGATAGAGATAATAGCCCAGCCACCGGGCAAGAAACTCCAGAATATCAATCTCCTTTCTGGAGGAGAAAAGGCCCTCACAGCCCTTGCACTCATGTTTGCAGGGTTCCTCCTGAAGCCAACCCCTCTCTGTATCCTTGATGAGGCCGACTCTCCCCTTGACGAGAACAACACAGAGAAGTTCAAGGCGATGCTGAGAGAACTTTCAGGAGAGATCCAGTTTATCATCATTACCCATAACAGGAGAACGATGGAGGTGGCTGACCACCTCTACGGAATAACAATGGAGGAGCCAGGTGTTTCAAGGGTGCTTTCGCTCCAACTCACTTAGCATGGGATATGGAGGAGAGAAGGAGATATAAACGATACAGAGTGGAAGGGATGATCAATGGAAGGGTATACCTCTCTGAGGATATAGAGGTGAAGGATATCAGTCTCAGCGGTATCAGGTTTTATACCAGTAAATTTGTCTCCCCTGGAATGAACTGTACCCTCACCCTCAGGTTCAGGGATAGGAGTCTCGCACTGAAGGGTACGGTGGTAAGGGCACTCCTGTCAGGAACCAGAAGGGAAGGAGACGATTTTATTCCTGTCTTTGATGTTGCCATGGCCTTTGAAGACCTCGGTGAGCAGACAAGGCAGGACCTTTCGGAGATGCTGGAGGAGATAGAGGGTGAGAGAGGCTCTTAAATTCAGTGGCATTGAATTCTCCGACAGCCCTGAAGACCTCTTCTGTTACGGCTTTGATGCCTCAAGGTTAAAAACAACCCCCGGGATTGTTGTCTGGGCGAAGGGCGTTGAGGATGTGGCCTCTGTAATGAAGATTGCCAGTGAAAAGGGGGTCCCGGTGGTTCCGAGGGGTGCCGGAACCGCAACAACAGGGGCCTCAACACCTGTAGAGGGTGGGGTGGTGCTCAGTTTAGAGAAGATGCAGAGGATTATAGAAATAGATGAAGAGAATATGGATGTGCTGGTAGAACCCGGTGTGATAAATGGCAGACTCCAGAGAGGACTGGAGGTCCTTGACCTGTTTTATCCCCCTGATCCGGCGAGTCTCGAGTTCTGCACCATCGGGGGCAATGTGGCCCTCAATGCAGGGGGACCAAGGGGGCTTAAATATGGGGTTACCAGGGACTATGTGCTTGAATTAGAGGCGGTGACACCTGAGGGCACAGTGATAAGGGCAGGTGCAAGGACCCTGAAGAGGACTGTGGGTTATGACCTGAAGGACCTGCTGATAGGTTCAGAAGGGACACTTGCCATTATTACAAAGATAAGGCTCAGGGTCCTTCCGATGCCTGAAAGGAGGATAACCCTCCTTACCACATTTGATTCTATCTCCAGATGCGGTGACTTCATCCTGTCTGTACTGAAGGCCGGGATATTGCCGAGTTGCATGGAATTGATGGACAGAGGAGCGGTAGAGGTGGTGGAGGAGTACAGGGCCACAGGGCTACCTGTTGCAGAGGCATCCCTTCTTATTGAACTGGACGGCAGTAACAGGACAGTCATACAGGATGCGGAGAGGGTTGCAGAGGTATGCAGAAGGTGCGGAGGTGAGGTCCAGGTGGCAGAGGATCACCTCTCTCAGGAGGCCCTCTGGAAGGCAAGGAGATCGATTGCCCCGGCCCTGTATCGCCTTGGCTCAGAGAAGATAAATCATGATGTGGTTGTCCCCCGCAGGCAGATACCGACCCTGTTTGAATTTTTGAGGAAGGTCTCAGGCCAGCAGGATGTGAAGGTGGTCGCCTTTGGTCATGCAGGCGATGGCAATATTCATATCAATATCCTTTACCACAGGGAATTGGAGCAGAGCGCAAGGGCCGTGGCCAAGAGACTGATTGAAGAGGTCCTGAGGTTAGAGGGGACCATCTCTGGAGAACACGGAGTGGGGCTGACAAAGCGTCAGTATATAGGGCTTGAGATAAGCAACAGGGAGATGGATATAATGAGGGGGATCAAGAGGCTCTTTGACCCGAAGGGAATCCTCAACCCCGGGAAGGTCTTTCCATGATAGTTCCGCTTTCGGCAGGGCTCTATCTGTTCGGTATCCATTATCGGATCTTCTTATTTGCTGCGGTGGTAGTTCAATCAGGATATCTTCTCTGGAGGGGCATAACCCTTGAGAGGTTGCCCCTTGTGGGAGTACACGACACCGTTCTATTTCTGGCATTCTCGACCGCCATCTTTGGAGTAGTGGTGGCAGGATTTGTACATAAAAGGGCCACTTTCCTTCAGACAGTGGCGGGTCTCTGTTTTCTCCTCACCATTGTTGGTACACTATCGAGACCTGTTAACACACCCCTTCCACCAGTACTGAGGACATTCTGGTTTGAACTCCACGTTGTCCTGTCATTCCTCTCCTATGCACTGTTCGGGATAGGGGGTCTGTTGGGAGGTCTCCAGTTGGTGGGTAAATTGCAGGGATCTGAACCTGTGCAGTACAGGGTGTTGCTTCTTGGATATCTCTTCTTCTCAGTCTCAATGATCTTTGGTGGGATATGGGCATATCTCGCCTGGGGCACCTACTGGCTGTACACCCCAAAGGAGATATGGACAACCCTGCTCTGGCTCTTTTATACCATTTACTTACATCTAAGGCTTATAGTTCGATTAAGAGAGAGGCTCTCCTCAATTATGGCCCTGCTGGGATATCTGGTTGTAATCTTCACCTATCTTGGTGTAGGGCTTCTTATGAAGAGTTCCCATAGTTTCTGATGAGGTATCTTTTCCTTTTGATAAATGTTCTAAGATCAGTGAAGACCGCTTCAGTCTTGACAGGTCTTCTCTTTCTGGTCATGCTTTATGGCGGGTTTGCGATCTCCAATAACAGTGCCTACAGAGGGATAAATCAAGGTCCGCTTCTGGAATGGCTTACTGAGACCCCACTGAGTATAACATGGTGGCTCTGGGTATCAATGTTTATAGTAGGGCTGGTGGTCCTGAACACGGTTGTCTGTACAGCAGAATCCATATTGAGACTCGCAAAGAGACAGGGACTCCTGTTGAAGATCTCCTCGCAGATTATTCACCTCGGCTTCTGCCTCATCATGTTCGGTCATCTCATGAGCAGTATAGGCAGTTATCACCTCTTTTATCTGCTTGCAGAGGGACAGGCAATAAGGCTCGGCACTGACCATGAGGTCCGCTTCCTCAATCTCAGATATTCCACCAAAAAGGGATTTATCACCGAGGCAAAGGCGTTGATACGCCTTATAGAGGGTGAGAGAAGAAGAGACCTGTACCTGAGCCCTAACAGACCCGTCTTCATAGGGGGCGTTGGTATATACCTGAAGGACTTCAGGGTCTTTCCTCAGGAGAGGGTCCTCCTTGAGGTGTCAAAGGAACCTGGTGCCTATTGGGCATTGGCCGGAGCGGTCTTTTTCACAGTTGGAACCATTATGCTCCTTTTGCTCAGAGTGAAATACTCCCAAAAGGTCTGAGATCTACTTTGTCAACATCCCCTCTGGATACCTTTCAGCCAGACCTTCTTCGCCGTATCCACTTCTCTATCTCCACCACCACAAATACAGTGCAGGAGAGGACGAGGCAGATGATGAGTTCCGCTAAGGTGAGGGGTTCTGTCTTGAAGACCCGGTTAAGGGCCTCTATGTAGATGGTGGCAAGTTGTGCAAGGATGCTTAACACAACCGCCCCGAGTAGATAGGGGTTAGAAAAAATACCTGTTCTGAAGAGAGATTCCTTCTCAGACCTTATAGCCATTACATGGCCCAACTGACTCAGACACAACACTGTGAAGACCATCGTCTGCCAATGGGCTCCTGTCCTGATCGCCCATGCCTGTATTGAAAGGACCATTCCTGCCATAAAGAGCCCAACCCAGATCGCATGGACTCCAAGACCATGGGCAAATATGCTCTCCTTCGGATGTCTCGGTGGCCTTTTCATCACATCTCCTTCCTCAGGTTCCATAGATAGGGCGAGGGCAGGTAATCCATCTGTTATGAGGTTAATCCAGAGGATGTGGATAGGCAGAAGGGGTATGGGCAGACCTATGAAGGGTGCGAGAAATAAGGTCCATATCTCTCCTGAGTTGGTTGTCAGCAGATACTTTATGAATTTCCTGATGTTGTCATATATCCTTCTACCTTCTTTGATTGCCTTTACTATAGTGGCAAAGTTGTCGTCAAGGAGGATCATGTGGGCAGCCTCTTTGGCCACATCTGTACCTGTTATCCCCATGGCTATCCCTATATCTGCCCTCTTCAGTGCAGGTGCATCATTCACTCCATCTCCCGTCATTGCCACGTATTGTCCCCTGTCCTGCAGTGCCTTTACTATCTTGAGTTTCTGCTCTGGTGCCACCCTTGCGTAAACCCTTACCTGCTCCACCATCTCCTCAAACTCCTCCATCGAGAGCGCATCCAATTGCTTACCCGTGATTATTGTTTCACGGTCATCCTCCAGTATCCCGAGTTTCCTTGCTATCACCCTTGCAGTGAGGGGATGGTCTCCTGTGATCATTACCGGTATTATGCCAGCAGATTTACATTCCACCACCGCCTCCTTCGCCTCCTCCCTTGGTGGATCCATCATCCCCACAAGTCCAACCAGGGTGAGCCCCTCTTCTACTGTCTCGATCTCCTCCGGGATCTCCTCCAGTTCCTTCACACCAATGGCGATCACCCTCAACCCCTCTGATGCCATAGTCTCAGCAACCTCGAGCACAGAGTCCTTGTTAAGAGGGCTTTCTCCATGAGTGGTCAGGAGACTCCGGGCCCTCTCAACCAGGATCTCTACTGCCCCTTTTGTAATGGAAAGGAGGGTACCTTCGGGCCTCTTATGGATTGTTGTCATACATTTCCTGTCAGAGTCAAAGGGGATTTCTGCAACCCTCTGATAGAGGGCCTCCAGTTGTTCCTTCCGGAACCCCACAGTCTCTGCTGCCTCTGTTAGCGCCACCTCTGTGGGGTCACCAAGATATCTACCTGTCGCATCCACTCTTGCATCATTACAGAGGGCAAGGGACATCATTAAGACACTCAGAAGACCTGAGGACTCAAAGTCAGAGTGCCTCAGGTCTCTTATAGAATGGAACCCTGAACCTGTCCAGATTGCCTCAACTGTCATCCTGTTCAGTGTAAGGGTGCCGGTCTTGTCTGAACATATATAAGTGACAGAGCCGAGTGTCTCGACGGCGGGCAGTTTTCTGATAAGGGCGTTCTGCCTTACCATCTTTCGCGCCCCAAGCGCCAGAGAGATGGTAACCACCGCTGGAAGGGCCTCAGGGATGGCTGCTACTGCAAGAGATACTGCAGTGAGAAACATCCTCAGGGGCTCTTCTCCCCTTATAAGACCTGCAACAAAGACTATGGCACAGATCGCAAGTACCACAAGTGCAAGTTTCTTGCCGAAGGACTGGAGTCTTCTCTGCAGGGGCGTCTTCACTTCCTCCTCTTCCTGGAGCATTGAGGCGATCCTTCCGAGTTCTGTGTTCATACCGGTTGCAACCACTATCGCCTTTCCCCTCCCATAGGTAACAACAGTCCCCTTGAATACCATATTTCTTCTGTCTCCAAGAGGTGTGTGTGGATCTGTAAGGGCCTTTGTGTGTTTCTCCACAGGTACGGACTCACCTGTAAGTGCTGCCTCCTCTACCCTTAACTGCACTGCCTCAAGGAGTCTCATATCTGCGGGTACTACATTGCCTGCCTCAAGGAGGACCACATCTCCTGGTACCAGTTCTCGAGCAGGTACTGCCCTGGGTTTACCGTCCCGGATCACCACTGCCATTGGTGCTGCCATCTCCTTCAATGCAGCCATCGCCCTTTCTGCCCTGTATTCCTGCACAAATCCTATAACCGCGTTCAGGATTACAATAACCACAATAGCAAGGGTATCAGAGGCCTCACCTATCACGCCTGAGACAATGGCCGCACCTATAAGGACCAGGATCATGAAGTCGGTAAACTGATGGAAAAACATGGAGACAGGTGACCTTTTTTTGCGTTCTATCAATTCATTGTAGCCATATTCTTCAAGTTTTACTTTAGCCTCATCTGAGGTGAGCCCCTCTGGTGTTGTGCCAAGTTCTCTGGTTACCACTTCAGGGTCCTTTGTATGCCACTGGCCCATACCCGATTATTTTATCCATTTATAAGGGAAAAAATCTTCTTGACTTGGGTCAGTACGGATGTGATATAGTTATTTAGATTTTTTATATAAGGGGGTGGAAACCAAAGGAGAGTCCAGAAGTGTGAGAGCATTATTATGTAAGCCTTAAAAAGAAAGGGGTGAGAAGAGATGGAGGTCTCAAGAAGAACCTTTTTAAAGGCAACAGCAACGACACTTCTTGCAGGTGTCGCAGGGTTTGACCTGAAGCCCGCCCGTACCTATGCAGAGACCCTTCCCATTAAGTATGCTAAAGAGACAACAACAATCTGTCCCTTCTGTGCCGTCGGTTGTGGCATTATAGTCCATTCTCAGGATGGTAAAGTGATCAACACCGAAGGAGACCCTGATCATCCTATCAATGAGGGGACCCTCTGCTCAAAGGGTGCTGCCCTTTACCAGATCGTGAATAATCCGAAGAGGCTCACCAGGCCCCGTTATCGTGCACCAGGTGCAAAGGAGTGGAAGGAGGTGGACTGGGACTGGGCCCTTGACGAGATCGCAAAGAGGATCAAGAAGACCCGTGATGAGACCTTTGTGATCCGTAATGAGAAGGGGCAGGTGGTTAACCGCTGTGACGGGATCGCCCATGTGGGTAGTGCCGCCCTTGACAATGAGGAGTGTTATATACTTCAGAAGTGGCTCAGGTCCTTAGGGCTTGTCTATATTGAACACCAGGCCAGGATATGACACTCTGCCACTGTAGCGGCTCTGGCAGAGTCGTTCGGCAGAGGGGCGATGACAAACCACTGGATCGACATCCGCAATGCGGATGTGATCCTCATCATGGGTTCCAATGCTGCGGAAAACCATCCTATTTCATTTAAGTGGGTGATGGAGGCAAAGAAGAGGGGTGCAACCCTGATCAGTGTTGATCCCAGATTCACAAGGACCTCAGCAAAGGCGGATATATATGCACCGCTCCGTTCAGGCTCTGATATCGCCTTCCTGAACGGGATGATCAACTACATAATAGAGAATAAACTCTATGACGAGTTCTATGTGAAGTACTATACGAATGCACCATTCCTGGTGAATCCCGACTTCAAGATGCCAGGGGAACTGGATGGGGTATTCTCTGGCTATGACCCGGAGAAGAGGAGATACGACAAGAGTACCTGGCGTTTTCAAACAGATGAAAACGGCGTTATAAAGAAGGACTTCACCCTCCAGGACCCACACTGTGTCTTTCAACTCCTGAAGAAGCATGTCTCCCGTTACACCCTTGAGATGGTGGAGAAGATCACAGGCACCCCAAAGGACAAACTCCTCGAGGTGTATAAGGCCTATGCCTCCACAGGCAGACCTGACAGAAAGGCGACCATAATGTATGCCATGGGATGGACCCAGCATACCGTTGGTACACAGATAATAAGGGCGATGGCCATAATCCAGTTACTACTCGGCAACATCGGGGTTGCCGGCGGAGGGGTGAACGCCCTGAGGGGTGAGTCCAATGTGCAGGGCTCTACTGATCACTGTCTGCTGTTTCATATCCTGCCGGGGTATCTGAAGACCCCGAGGGCATCCCAGCAGACCCTGAAAGACTACAACGATAAGTATACCCCCAAGACAAAGGAACCGATGAGTGCCAACTGGTGGGGGAATTATCCCAAGTACTCTGTGAGTCTTCTTAAGGCCTTCTTCGGAGACAGGGCGACTCCTGAGAATGAGTTCGGCTATCAGTGGCTTCCCAAACTGGATGATGGACAGAACGCCTCGTGGCTGATGCTCTTTGATGAGATGTACCAGGGGAAATTCAAGGGGTTCTTCGCCTGGGGTCAGAACCCCGCCTGTTCAGGTTCCAATGCGGGAAAGGTGAGAAAGGCCCTTACAAAACTGGAATGGATGGTAAATGTGAACCTCTTTGATAACGAGACAGGCTCTTTCTGGCGGGGGCCTGACATGAAGCCAGAGGAGATAAAGACCGAGGTCTTTCAACTGCCTGCTGCTGCATCCTGTGAGAAGGAGGGCAGCATCACTAACTCGGGTAGGTGGGCCCAGTGGAGATACAAGGCGGTGGACCCACCAGGCGAGGCGAAACCGGACTCCTGGATAATAAATGAACTGTACTGGAGGGTGAAGAGACTCTATGAGAAGGAAGGTGGGACCTTTCCTGAGCCTGTGGTGAACCTCTCCTGGGATTACGGCCCCAAGGACCCTGAAGGGAAGGTGATCAGGATGGATCCCCATGCTATAGCGAAAGAGATAAATGGCTATTTTACAGAGGACCGGGTTGTAAAGGGCAGACAATTCAAGAAGGGCCAACTGGTACCCAATTTTGTTTATCTACAGGAGGATGGCTCTACCGCCTGCGGCAACTGGCTATACAGTGGTTCCTACACAGAAGAGGGTAACATGATGGCCCGCCGTTCCAAAAAAGACCCCACAGGAATGGGGTTTTATCCTGAGTGGGCCTGGTGCTGGCCATTGAACAGGAGGATACTCTACAACCGGGCCTCAGTTGATCTTGAGGGCAGACCAAGAGATCCGAAGAGACCCGTTATATGGTGGAATGGCTCCAGATGGGTCGGAGATGTACCTGATGGTGGCTGGCCTCCCATGGTAAACAGGGGAAAGACAAGACTACCCTTTATTATGAAGCCTGCCGGTGTTGGCCACATCTTCGGCCCTGGCAGGGCAGATGGACCATTCCCGGAGCATTATGAACCCTTGGAGTGCCCGATACAGGAGAATCCCCTATCAAAGAAGCACCGCATTAACCCCACAGTAAAACTCTTCTGGCCTGTAAAAGGTCCTGATGCACCTGCAGAGCAGGGACCAAAGCCAGAGGATGTCTTTGCCACCTGTGATACCCGCTATCCCTATGTGGCGACCACCTACAGGGTGACAGAACACTGGCAGACAGGGGTGCTCACTAGGCATCTGCCCTGGCAATTGGAGATGATGCCCCAGAACTTCGTGGAGATCAGTGAGGAACTGGCGAAGGAGAAGGGGATAAAGAGCGGTGACAAGGTGATAGTCTCCTCTGCCCGTGGAAAGGTCTGGGCGATTGCCATCGTCACCAAGAGGCTGAAACCATTCAAGATAATGAATACTACTGTGCATCAGGTCGGTCTCCCCTGGTGTTTTGGGTGGCAGTATCCAGAGGACGGCAGTAGTGGAGACTCCTCGAACCTCCTCACACCCACCATAGGAGATGCCAACACCATGATACCCGAGACAAAGGCCTTTATGGTCAACATCGAGAAGGCATAGGAGGTGTGTGATGGCACTGAGCGAGACTGAAAAGAGGAGACTCAGTGGTGTTGATATACAGACCCGGAAGAAGGGAGTCCTTGTGAGGCCTGACCTCTGTATAGGTTGCAGGGGATGCCAGACGGCCTGTAAGGAGTGGAATAAACTGCCAGGTGACAGGACAGTTAATCGTGGCACCTATGAGAACCCCCCGGACCTTACCCCAAACCTCTACAACAAGATAAGGTTTGTGGAGGTGGAAGAGGGTGGCCACCTCAGGTGGCTCTTTATAAGTCAGAGGTGTATGCACTGCACAGAGGCGGGCTGTATGAAGGTCTGCCCTGCCCCTGGTGCACTCTACAGGACCCCTGAGGGTGCTGTCGCCTTTAATAAGAAGAAGTGCATAGGGTGCAGGTTCTGTCTTGCGGGTTGTCCATTCAACATCCCCAGATACGATGCCGAAGAGAAGATCTCAAAGTGTCACCTCTGTGCCGACAGACTTGCCTTTGGCCTTGAGCCTGCCTGTACAAAGACCTGCCCTACAGGTGCTCTCACCTTTGGCGACAGGGATGAACTGATTCAGATGGCAAAGGCGTCAGGGTTTGAGGCGGTCTATGGAGAGAAGGACCTTGGTGGTCTCGGTGTGCTGTATGCCTTTAAGGAGTTTCCCTCATTCTACGGACTGCCTGACAGCCCGGGACTTCCTGCATCAGTGGCCTTCTGGAAGAGCATCCTCAAGCCCCTCGCCTTGATCGGACTCGGAGGCGCCGTGGCAGCAGCAGCGGCTCACTATATTACCGTGGGACCAAAGGAGCCTGAGGAAGGAGGTGAGGAGTAATGAGGCATGATCTCGTTCAGAGGACAACCGGATGGGAGAGGTTCAACCACTGGCTCCTTGCATTGAGTTTCATCGTCCTTGTATTGACAGGATTTGGTTTTCTTTACAACTCCCTCAACTGGCTGAACACCATCTTTGGTGGTAACCAACTGGCAAAGGAGATACACAAGTGGGCAGGGGTTGTCTTCACTCTCTCCGTCCTCTTTACGCTCGGCAGTTACCTCGGAGATAGCATAAGGTTTACCAAGGAAGACTACCAGTGGCTGTCCTCCCTTGGCGGGTATCTCTCAAAGACAACTACAGAACCACCACAGGGCAGACTGAATGCGGGCCAGAAACTCTACTATCTCCTGGTGGTGGTGCTCACAGGTGCGGTGATTATCATAACCGGTTTTATCCTCTGGTTTGCCCAGAGCACAGGCTGGCTCAGGTTTGGCCATTTCCTGCATAACCTTGCCTTTGTCGTCTTCGTCACAACGGTACCGCTGCATATCTACCTCAGTACGGCAGCAAACCCTGGGACATTCAGGGCGATGACCAGAGGTACGGTTACAAGGGCATGGGTGAAGAGACACCACAGGAAGTGGGCAAAGGAGATAGGGATAGAATGAATCCAGAGGGGCGGACCCCCTCGGTCCGCCCCTCTTTAAAAGGGTATCAAAGAGATGCGTAGAAGGATATTGTATCTTCTGATCCTCCTGTCCCTTCTTGGTCAGGTTCATGCAGCAGAGAAGAGGTTTGATATTCCTCTTGAGGGCTCCCCTTCATTAGGGCCTGAGGATGCCCCTGTGGTTATGGTGGAGTTCCTTGATTATCAGTGACCACACTGTAATGCGGTCGGTCCGACCCTTAAGAGATTACTTGAAGAATATAAAGGTAAAATAAGGTTTGTAATAAAATTCTTGCCATACAAGTACAGAGACTTCGCCTTTATTGCGGCGGAGGCCGCCCTGTCTGCCCGTGATGAGGGCAGGTTCTGGCAGATGCACTGGATGCTCCATGAGAATTATCCAAAACTGGACAGAGAGAGTTTGATCAGGTATGCAGAGGAGATAGGATTGGATCTGGATAAGTTCAGAGGGGACATAGATGGTATGAGGCATATGGATATCATAAAGAGGGATCTTGCCCTGGCGAAGAAACTCGATCTCTACAATACCCCCACTGTATTTATAAATGGGATAAAGGTGGTGGGGAACGCACCATACGAATACTACAAGAGGATAATAGACAGGGAACTGGAGGGTAAGTGACCATTGTAAGGGCCGCTTTCTTTATTATTGTAATTGTCTTTCTGGGATTTTCCGATGTGAGGGGGGCTGAACTTGTGCCTATCACCACTGTTCCTGACAATCCCGCCAATCCAGTGACACCTGAGAAGGTCGAACTCGGTAAGAAACTCTTCTTTGACAGACGTCTTTCAGGGGACGGAACGATGAGTTGTGCCACCTGTCACAACCCTGAGAAGGGGTACACCGATGGGATGGCCATATCCCTCAGTTATCCCACCACCAAGAACTGGCGTAATGCACCGACCCTGATTAATGTCGCCTTCAGCAGGCCGCTCTTCTGGGATGGCCGGGCAAGGGGCCTTGAGGAACAGGCCCTCTTCCCCATAATGAGTGCCTTTGAGATGAACCAGAACCTCGACTTCCTTGAGGAGGAGTTGAAGGCGGTACCTGAGTATGTGGAGGCCTTCAGGGTAGTATTTGGTGGAGAGATAACCCGTGAGAGGATCGCCATGGCTATAGCAGCATTTGAGAGGACCATAGTATCCCGCAACAGTCCCCTGGACAGATATCTCATGGGTGACAGAGATGCCCTTAATCCTATTCAGAAGAAAGGGCTAGATATCTTTGTTGGAAAGGGTAGATGCGTGCTCTGTCATAATGGGCCAAATCTCACAGACAACAGGTTTTATAATCTGGGTGTACCTGACAATCCCGTCCTAAAAAACGATCCGAGGGTTATGGCCACCATGAAGTTTACTGCAAAGATCTCGGGTTACACTGCCTACAATCTCCTGACAGAGGACCCCGGTCGTTTCTTGGTTACAAAGGACCCCAGGGACTGGAAGGCGTTCAGGACACCAACCCTGAGGGACCTTGCGCTCACAGGCCCCTATATGCATAATGGCGTATTTAAGGATATCGAGGAGGTGATTGATTTTTTTGACAGAGGAGGAGGGGATTCTCCATACAAGACCGAACTTTTAAAACCACTCGGGCTCTCTCGGGAAGAGAAAGAGGCATTGAAGGCATTCCTTCTGGACGCCCTGCAGGGAGAGACTGTGCCTGTGAGTCCACCGGATTTGCCATGAAGGATTTAGAGGAGATAAAGAGAGAACATCCTCACCTGATTGAACAACTGAATCTCTGGCAGAGGCTTCAGAGACTGATGCAGTTGGATGTTTCTGTACCTGATGGACCTGATACGAGATGGATTTATACCAGGGATGACCTCGTAGAGGTCCTTGATATCCTATCAGAGGCCCTTCCCATAGAAAAAGAGGCCCTTGATGAGATTGAGGAACTGCTCATCACTGCTGACATAGACCTCAGGAGGTTGCCCTTTGGTGAACTCCCTGCAGAGGGAAAGGGCTGGGATGCACAGATGGAAGCGGTCCTTTTTCTGCTGTCAAAACCGATGTTTCTGAAGGAAGGGAGGAGGCTCTCATTGAACGGTATATTCTGGCAGGAGGGTAGATGTCCGGTCTGCGGTGCCCACCCTTCAGTGTCTCTCATAGGAAGGGAGGAGAAGAGGAGATTCTGGTGTTCTTATTGTGAAACCAATGGTTACTGGAAGAGAATAGGCTGTCCTCACTGTCTGACAGAGACTCCAGAGGACCTCTTTATCATAGGCATTGACGGCCAGGAGGGAATAAGGGCTGATATCTGTAAGCGTTGCAGTAAATACTTCAAGAGTTTTGATATTTCCCTTCTAAAGGAATATACCCCTGCCCTGCTTGATCTCATAAGCATTCCTCTGGATATCGTGGTACAGAAGAGGGGCTACAGGAGGGCCTCTCCCAATCCGATCGGGCTAAAAAGACTCCTCTGAGCCCAACTGAACTCTCCATTGTAGGTCAGTAGTGTCCACCTTAGATCAAAAATAGTGTCCGTGAAATATTCTATAACAACCTGATAAGGGGTAGCCCCTCCGCCCTACAAAATCTGCCTCAAAACAGGATTTATTTGAGTCAGGTGTTAGAGATCAGGTGTTAAGGGATCAGAAGAGAAAGGTGTCTGTTATAACAATTGTTATGGTAAAATTGAAACGATGAGTCCAACAATATTTTTCGCGAAAGAGGGTATAGGTTCTTTTTCTTTTCACGAGAAGAGTCAAGGATGCATGTTCATATATATTGTGCTGATGGTGAATCTAAATTCTGGTTAGAACCAGAAGATAGAACTTGCAAAAAATTTTTAATCTTTCAAGGAAACAATTATTGAAAATATCTTGGAGGAGCATTATGATGAAATCAAGTCAGCCTGGCAAGAGTGGTTTAAAAGTTGAGGTAACTAATATATCAAGTCATGGTATATGGTTATTAACCAGAGACAAAGAGTTATTTTTATCTTATGATGATTTTCCCTGGTTTAAAGATGTTCCGGTTAAGAAAATATTAAATGTAGAAGAAGTTACACCAGGGCATTTTTATTGGCCTGAACTTGATGTGGATCTGAGTGTTGAAATTATAGAACACCCTGAAAGATTTCCTCTAAAGGCTAAAATGAATAATAACCATAACAACCTTTCCTGCGAACGGCAAAAGGCCGCACAAATTAGCCTCCGTTCTTGTCCCTGCTGACTTCTGACTTGTTCCTTGATCCAACTCCTAATTTTTAGGCAGATGGCTGAAGCCCCTCTGCCTTCCAAAATTTTGAGAAGTCTACCTAAATTCGGATGAGGATGTCCAATTTTGAGGATTTTTCTTTATAATAAATTTAGATACCCCTCTGGAAGGGGCTGAGAGGATGAGAATAAGGATAGTATTTAAATTACTTGCTATGCTTGCGCTCTTTGGGGTTGCCCTTGTACTGCCCCTCTGGCTTACTGCCTACAGGATACTGAGTCAGGAAGGTGCGGTAGGGGAGAAGGTACTCGAGAGGTTCTATCAGGAGATGCCTGGTATCCTCTTTTATGCCTTTTTTATTGGTCTTGTGATATCCCTTGCCTTTGGTAAAAGGATTCTTCAACCCTTAAGGCTCTTGAAAGAAGCAGCAATAAAGGTGAAGGAAGGTGACTTCAGTTTGAGACTCCAGAGGGTTTCAGAGGACGAGATCGGTGAGGTGATGGAAGTGTTTAATGAGATGATTGACAGCCTCAGGGACAAGACAGAGGAGTTGAGCAAAAAGGAACTATACATCAACACTATGCAGGATGCCCTCTGGGTGGTGGACAGCCATGACAGGGTGGTGGATGTAAATCCTGCATTCACGAGGATATTTGGTTACACCAGAGAAGAGGTGCTGGGGACATCAGTCTATGACTTCTTTGACAGAGAGGGGAAGAGTATTGTTGCACAGGAGATTGCACAGAAGAAATCAAAAGGTCTTGTCTCATCCTATAAGACCTACATATATGCAAAGGATGGCAGAAAGGTCCCAGTAATGATAACCGGGAGTCCCATCCTTTCAGGTGGTGAGGTGGTTGGAAAGATAGGGGTGATCAAGGACATAAGCGAAATAGACAGCCTGATGCAAGAGATAGAGGCCTCAAGGTCACACCTCAGGGCGATAATGGAGAGCCTTGAAGACGCCCTCATAATGGTTGACAGGGACTACAGGATTATCCAGGCCAACAGGGTTGCCCGGGACAGATATGGAGAGGAGATTGTGGGTAGAAGGTGTTATGAAGTCCTGCACCTTGAAACAGCCCCCTGTTTTTTAAAAGGGGAGGAATGTCCTGTACACATAGTATTTTCAGAGTTTACCTCTCACAGAACGGTCCACAGGCATCTCACCTTTGACGGGAAAATCGTCTTTGAGGATTCCCATTCCTCTCCAGTAAGGGACAAGACAGGACAGATCATTGCGGTGCTTCAGATGCTGAGAGACATCACAGAGAGGGTCCAGAGAGAGGGAGAACTGAAGAAGAGAAATGCTGAACTGGAACTCCTGAACAGACTATCCTCTTTACTTTCGAGTTCTCTCCGGGCAGAGGAGGTCCTAAAGAAGGTACTTCAACAACTTATAGAAACATTTGAGATGGACGGTGGAGGGGTGTTTCTCTTTGAGGAAAAGAGCAGATTCCTGAATTGTGCCTATCATATTGGGGTTTCTGAGGAGTTTGTAAGGGTGGCAGGGAGGGTAAAACTGGGTGAGGACATACCTGGCAGGGTGGCACTTACCGGGGAGGTTATAACCACCTCTGATGTGAGTGCTGATCAGAGAATTACAAGGAGTATCCTGAAGCACAGCGGGATAAAGGGCTACTGTTGTATTCCCATAAAGGGCAAGGAGAAGATAATAGGAGTCTATTGCCTGTTCAAATACACCGAACATGTATTCGGTCCAGACGACGAGAGGCTACTGGAGTCCATAGGGGAGATGACAGGTCTTGCCCTGGAGAATATCAGGCTCTACGAACAGATGAAGGGACTCTTTGAAGGCCAGCGGCAGAGGAGACTAAAGGAGCAGGAAATTCTTCTTAAACTCTCATCTGCCCTCTCCACTGCGATTGATGAACCTGAGGTGATAGAGATCACTCTCCAGACCGCAATCGAGTATCTAATGGCAGACGGTGCGGTGTTCTGGGAATTAAGACCTTCCAGGGCCCTGGTGATGAGGTTATGTAAGGGTATAACCCTCAAAGAGAGACACCAGAAGAGCGATATCTATTCACCCGAGATGGTGGTCCTCAGGGACAGAAATGTTATACTTTTTGGGGATATAGAGGGAGAGCCCCATGATTACTACATAGATGAGGAACTCAGAAGCAGAGGTGTCAGGACGATGTTATGCTGTCCGGTGATGGTGGGCGAAAAGGTATTGGGGGTGGTCACTTTTGTGTCGTTTACAAAGAGGAGATATCCTGAGGAGGACATCCACTTTGTAAGAATTCTCTTGAGCATATTTGCAGTTGCCTATGAGAGGACGCACTACTATAAGCGGAGTCTTGCAGACAGGGGACTTGCAGAGTCCATCTTGAATGCGATTACAGAAGGGGTGTGTACAGTGGACAGAGAGGGTAAGGTACTCACAGTAAATAATGCGATCACCCAGATACTGGGCCTTCCACCGGATTACATCGTAGGCAGACACTACAGGGATATTTTGAAGAACTTTGCCTATAGTTGCCCTGTGGAAGAGGCCCTGAAGGGCGACGTCTCCACGGGTGAGATGATAATAGAGGACAATGGTAGAGAGAGAGTGATCCAGGTAACCTCGGTACCACTGAAAGACAAAAATGGCCTTGTATATGCCGCAGTGCAGGTCCTGAGGGATATAACAAGGGAGAGAGAGATAGACAGATTGAAGACAGAGATCGTGAGGTCCGTATCCCATGAGTTCAGAACTCCTCTCTCTGCGATAGTGGGGATGACGGAGATGTTACTGGACGGAGATGTTACAGGTGACAGGGCGAAGGACTATCTCAGAATAATGTATGAAGAGGGGCTGAGGTTGTCAGAGATGGTATCTCAATTACTTGATATCTCAAGGCTTGAGGGTGGACTTATCGAGCCCATCTTGGAGAAGGTGAGAATGGATGAGGTTGTAGAGACACTGAAGAACCGTTTCAGCGAGAGATTCAGACAGAAGAGGATAGAGTTCCGTTGCAGTATTGGCGAGGGGACAGAAGAATTTATTACAGACAGGGAGATGCTTCTGCAGATCCTGACAAACCTTATTGATAATTCCTCCAAATACTCAGATGATGGTGCAGTTATTGAGTTAGAGACGAAGGTTTCAGATAATTATGTTATAATAAAAGTGGTCGATACAGGATGGGGTATACCATCTGAAGACCTCAGCCACCTGGGCAAGAGGTTCTTCAGGGGTGTACATGGTCAAAAGACGAAAGGTACTGGACTGGGGTTGACTCTCTGTAGAGAGATACTGAAGAGACTGGAAGGAAAGATGGAGATTCAGAGTAAGATCGGGGAAGGCACCAGTGTAAGTGTATACTTACCCCTACAAGGAGCAGGTTATGCCGAAAAAGGTGATGGTAATTGATGACGAACCCTTCATCCTGATGATGATTGAAGACAAGTTCAAGAGGGCTGGGCTTGATGTGGTGACCTTAAGGGAGAGTAAAGGTGCGATGGAGGTTATAAAGAGGGAGAAACCAGATCTCATAATCCTTGACTGGATGATGCCAGAGGTGAGCGGGATTGACCTGTGTAAACAGATCAAGACAGATCCTGAAGTCTCATCTATCCCTATATTTATGCTGACAGCAAAGGGACAGGAGGACGATGAGAAACTGGGACTCAGTTGTGGGGCCGACAGATATATAACCAAGCCCTTCAGTCCCAGGACGCTGCTGGAGGTTGTACTTGAGAGAATCGGAAGTTGAAAGGCTGAGAGAGGATCTCCTGGCCACTGTAAGGGAGTTGAGCAGTACCTATGAGGAACTCTCTCTTCTCTACAAACTCTCCGAGGAGTTCACAGGTCTTGGGGTTGAAGAGATCTGTGATGTAATGCTTTCAGAGATAACCTCACTTATTGATGTGGAGACAGCAGCCGTGCTCTTCTGGGATGAGGATACAGAGTCCTTTTTTCTCATAAAATATGCGGGTCAGGCCTGTGACTTCTCACCATCCAGTTATAAAGAGATACTCTGTGAGAGTATGCACCGCCAGCGGCCAACGGTGGTCTGTAAGGTGCATGAAAATCCTGTGCTCAAAGAGATGCCCTTCCGATCGGTGCTTTTGATCCCCTTTAAGGGTAAGAAGAAGAGGTTGGGTGTACTCCTGATAGCCAACAAAAGGGGCTCCGATGAGTTCTTCTCAGGCGAGATAAAACTCCTGCAGAGTATAGCATCACTGGCAGGTGTCTTTATAGAGAACGCCCTTTTGAGTGAACAGATGCACGAATTCCTCTTAGGGGCGATCAAGGCCTTTGTTAAGGCGCTGGAGTCCACCTCTGCATGGACGGCAGGTCATACCGAGAGGGTCACAGAGTACTGTATCGGGATAGGCAAGATGATGGGGCTTTCTTCAGAGGAGATAGAGAAACTGAGGGTATGTGCCCTACTGCATGATATAGGTAAGATCGCAACCCCGAATGAGATACTGAACAAGCCCGGTAAACTGGAAGAGAACGAATGGGCAGAGATAAGGAGGCATCCCTTAGTTGGTTCTGATATACTCTCGGAGATGACCCATTATCAGGATGTCATCCAGTGCATCCGTTATCACCACGAACACTACGATGGTTCTGGCATAGTAGGCCTGAAGGGCGAGGAGATACCCCTGTTTGCAAGGATACTGGCAGTTGCCGATGCCTTTGACGCGATGACTTCTGACAGGCCATACAGGTCACGTCTTCCCCTGGACAGTGCAGTAAAGGAGATAGTTGCAAATAGTGGATCACAATTTGATCCCCAGGTGGTGAGGGCCTTTCTCAGGTGGGTGAGGTTAACCTACCGCATTGAACTTCCTGAGTCTGAACTTTACTCCCAACTCTGAGGCGATCTCCTTACATCTGTCTATATCAACTCCATTCACATCCACCACTGTAACCGTTACCTCAGGAATAAACCTCTTCGCCTCCTTTATGAATTCTATTACCCCCTGAAATGCTCCTTTTATAAGGGGTCTGCAGAGCCTGTTGTAGGTCTCTTCATCAGGGGCGTCAAGGCTTATTGACAGAGAGTCAACCAGCCCTGCCAGTTCTGGCAGGATGTTTCTGCCATGTATGAGGTTTGCGTGTCCATTTGTATTTACCCTCACTCTTCCACCTCTCTCCTTTATCCAGCCCGCCAGAGTCTTAACAAGATCCAGCCTTATGAGGGGTTCTCCATACCCACAGAAGACCACCTCCCGATATGCCTTTGGATCCCCTATCGCATCCTTCAGTTCTTCAATATCAGGTTCCCTGCTGAGCCTCAGGTTGTGACCTTTTACATAGTCTGTATGGAACCTGACACAGAAACTACAGGCATTGGTACACCGGTTTGTTATGTTCAGGTAAAGGGAGTCCCTGATCTTATATGCAATCGTGCCATCCCTGGGTACCTGGCCTATACCGAAGAGCCTGTTTGCGTTCAGGGTGGTGATCCTTGCTATATCCTCTATACTCACACCTCTCAGTTTCGCAATCGTCTCTGCTGTATAGATGAGGTAGGAGGGCTCATTCCTCTTACCCCTCATTGGTACAGGGCTCAGGTAAGGAGCATCTGTTTCTATAAGCAGGTATTCGTCAGGGATTATGCTGGCCAGTGTCTGGAGTTTCCGTGCGTTCTTGAATGTGACAGGCCCTGCTATGGATATGTAGAAACCCATCGCCATAGCCTCCTCTGCCATCTGCAGGTCTCCAGAAAAGCAGTGCATAACGCCCCTGTTGACTCCGCTCGACCTCAGTATCCTTAGAGTGTCAGCCCTTGCCTCTCTGGAATGTACCACTACTGGCAGGTCCACCTGCCTGGCAAGGCCAAGTAGCCTCTCGAAGACCTCCTGCTGAACAGAACGGGGGGAGTGTTCGTAGTGATAGTCAAGGCCTATCTCTCCTATTGCTACCACTTCAGGTTCTCTGGCAAGGTTCAATAGTGTCTCAAATAGTTCGTTTGAGAATTCCTTTGCGTCATGGGGATGAAGCCCAACAGTGGCGTACACACCTTCGTTTTCCCTCGCAATCCGTATCGCCTCCCTGGAGGATTCATCATCACAGCCTATGGTGATGATCTTCTTTACGCCTGCCTCCTTTGCCCTACTGAGGACATCGGGGAGGTTGCTCTTGAGTTCAGGCATGTCAAGGTGGCAGTGGGTGTCTACAAGTTCTGTCATGCTCCGTATTTCTTGAGTCTTCCTGTGTTGGCAAGGACAAGGGGAAGTATGTATCTGGCAGGGAATATCCCCAGTTCTCCCTTGAGACACTCCCTCTCAGTGAATGCCTGAGAGGTGCCACCCAGGACATAGGGAGACCTCAGGATCAATGGTACAGGATGCCAACTATGGCTCCTGAGCAGAGAAGGTGTGGAATGGTCCCCTGTTATTACAAGGACATCTGGATTCAGGTCCAGTATCTCAGGTATGTATCTGTCAAACTCTTCAATCTTTTTCACCTTTCCCTCAAAGTTTCCATCCTCACCGAAGGAGTCCGTCTTCTTGATATGGACAAAAAAGAAGTCATATTCTCTGAATCGCTCCTTAAGGAGTGATAGTTCCTCTGCTATATCTCCCTCTACTTGAGGGGTCTCCATTCCCACAAGACTCGCAAGCCCCCTGTACATCGGATATATGGCGATCGCAAGCGCCTTAAGCCCAAAGAGTTCCTTAAAGGAAGGGATCCTCGGGACCTGTGAAAAACCTCTCAGTAGGATGTAATTTGCCCTGTCTCGTCCTTTCAGGATTTCAGCGGCCCTATTTATCAATCTTTCTGCCACCGAGGCAACCCTTATGGATCTGTCATTCATCGGTTGAGGCCTGAGCGGAGGCATGCCTGTCTGCTGGGGGTCTGTATCGCTCACCTCTGCAGAACCCTCCGGCAGTGGTACAGGAAACCTCAGGACCACCGCAAATCTGTACTCCATACCCTGGCGGAATATCACCTCCACCCCTTCAATCTCCCTTATCTCCTCCTGGAGTCTCTCTGTGAGGACCCTCGCCTCCTCGGTCGGGATCCTTCCCGCACGACGGTCCGTAATGACACCGTTTTCTACGGTTGCATAGTTACCCCTTATTGCAACATCAGTACCTGAAAGGGGAATGCCGAGACCGAGGGCCTCAAGTACCCCTCTACCTATCTCGTACTGAAAGGGGTCATAACCAAATATACCGAGGTGACCCGGGCCACTGCCAGGTGTTATCCCATATCTGACAGGTACATGAAGACCCGTAGCCGAGGTCCTGGCAAGGGCATCAAGGTTGGGTTTGTTTGCCGCCTCAAGTTCGGTCTTGCCATTCACGGGGAGGCCACCGATACCATCCAGGACCACCATGATTATTTTTGTGTTATTAGACTGGACCAGTGATTTTAAGACCTCTTCCATCTCTCACTCCATTGACCTATCTCTAATTTTATCAAAACCGGCTATTCCTTTGTCTGCTCCTGGGTGGGTTCCTTTAACTGAGAATAGGCCTTGGTCCCTGAGACACCTTCTACCACCTTTTCTGCGAGTTCTCTCAACTGCTTGAGGGCATCAGAGAGTTCCCTTCTCAGGTCTTCAATCTTCTTCTCCTGTGTCTTTACAGTCTCCTCCAGAAACCTCACCTTCTGTTCATACATCTTTTTCTCCCAGGCCCTCTCTGTCTCTATCAGTTTCTCTTTCTCCTTCATCTGTCTGTTTAATTCTTTCGCTGTCTCATCCCTCGCCTTTTGTACTTCGGATTTGAGGATTTCTGGAAATCTCTCCACCTCTTCTTTCAGTCTCCTGAACTCCTCCTCCTTTGCCTCTATCGCATTTATTCTCTCCTGCAGTTCCCTCTCAAGGGCCGCCCTTTTCTCCCTGTATTCATCTTCTTCTATCTTTCTCTTTCTGTCCCTTTCGTATGTGTACTCCTCCTGTTCTCTCTCCCATTCCATTTTCAATCTCATCTTCTCTTCTTCTATCTCCTGCCGCATCTTCTGAAGTTCCTCTTCGAGTTTTGCCTTCTCTCTCCTGTAATTCTCCTGAAGTTGGAGGAGCCTTTCGTTGTATTCCTTTTCCGCCTCTCTAATCTTTTCCATATAGTGTTCCATGAGCCTGTTAAAGGTCTCTGTTGATGCCTCTATATCGTATAGTTCCTTCAGACGTTGTTCCTGAATCTGCACGGCCCTGTTGAGGTTTTCCAGTTGTCTGGTCTGGTTTGTCATCTTCTCTGCAAGACTGGTGAGGGTGTTGTTTATCTCAATCTGTAGTTGGGTGATCCCCTCTGTGACCCTCTGGACAGTGGCATCCCTCCCGAATGAGAGGGCCTCTTCGTCTGCCTTCTTTTCTCTCTCCTTACGCCACCTTTTGGCCTCCTCTGCCTCCTTTGCCTTCTGGTGGTATTCTTCAAGCAACTGTTGGTATTTTTCTATCAATTCCTTCTTTGTCATCTGGGGCGAGACCTTGAAGTCCTTAGTCATGGAAGCCTCCTTCATAAATAGAGATGTCAACTTATCTGAGTATATACCCTGATTTTATAAAAAATCAATATTTACCAAGAGAAATGATTATTTTTAGGGCAGGGAGGGTTTCCACAAAATCTGATTTTGTGGAAACCCTTGCCCGCTTACTGTATTTTGACCGAAAGCCTAAGGGCAAATTAGGCAATCTACGGATCTGATCTAATATGGGTGTTTTATGATCCGCTGTAAAATATGCTATTATATTTAACAACGGGGCGTGGCGCAGCCTGGTAGCGCACACGGTTCGGGACCGTGGTGTCGGAGGTTCAAATCCTCTCGCCCCGACCAGTCCTATTCAGGTCGATCCCTTTTTAATCCTCTCCTCTCAATACCTATCAGTCTCTTCAGTTCACGAGAGAACCTCTCAATGAAAAGCAGATATCGTGCCCTCTCCTCAGGACTCAGGACCTCACTCAGTGCATTCAACTCCTCCTTCTTCAGTTTTGCGATGGATATCTCGGTATCCAGAAGTCTTTTCAATGTACGGTTTATCTCTTCGGTGTCTCCTTCCTTCAATAACTGGTTTAATTTATGTATGAGTCTTCTCCGCTCACGGATGAGTTCCTCTCTCCGCCTGTCAAACCTCTTCAGGATTGAGAAGACCCTCTCAGCCCTTGCACCCTTCAGGTCGAGGACCTCCATCAGTCTCCAGTTTCTCAGGGTGACAATCCTTTCTCTCAGTTCCTCTGGTGGAGTGTCCATGCTACTGAAAACAGAGACTGGAATTAAGAGAAAGACCAACAGGACCATTGATGTAATCCTTGTCTTCATGGTGACCTCCCTTAAATCTTCTCCCTTACTATCACGAAGGGAGATGCCTCTGGATGGTATCCCTCTGAGCCTATGAAGATCCTTTGAGGTCTGTATGTCCCGTCTATAAGCAGTTCCAGGAAGAGCCTCCTTCCACGCCATCTGAAGTCAATTCCGTCCATACCTCCAGAACAGACCGCCTTAAACCCTATCTCCTTGGGGGTCGTCCTTATATTGTCTCCTCTTTCAAACTCTACCGTCCGTAAGAGGACCACATGACCTCCAGGAGACCAGATCCTGCCTCGGAAGTGATGGGTTCCTCTGCCCCCGCTCCACCTGAGGTGCCATCCCTTGGAGTCATGCCATACTTCATACCTCAGACCTCTGGCATAGGGTCTTCCCTCTGCCCGGAAAGCAGGCAATCCCCAACCTGCCGAGACTGCCATTAATACTGTCCAGACTGCCAGAACTGTTGCTCTCCTTTTCATGCCACACCTCCTTTTAAAAGTAATTGAGACCGTTATAATAGAGATAAAGGTCATCAATGGTTTCTTCTTGGGCAGACTGCACTTCGGTATCGATATCGTAAACACCACCATAGGTAAACATTGCCACGATGTCTTCCTCTGTGAGTCTTACAGGCTGATTCCAGTTCAGCATTACCAGGATGAGAAGGAGTACTACTGTTACAGGCACAGGTATTAACCACCTCCACGGCCTGAGGGATGGTTTCCTGAGGACATTCAAGATTGCCTCTCTGTTTTGCTGCCAGAACTCCTCAGGCATCTCTTCATACACATAGGAGTGATAGTCCTGAAGTCCCTGTAAGAGCAGTTCCTCCTCCTCACCACAGTGCTGGCACTGACTGATGTGTCTCCTCAGTTCCTCAATGAGGGGTCTCTCACCATCTGTAAGCAGTTTCCATAACTCCTCACAACCCATTTCTGGCATCCTTTAACCTCCTTGTCAGATTCCTAAGACCGAAGTGGAGGTTTGACCTCGCAGCCTCCGGTGAGATGTTCAGTATCTCTGCTATTTCATTGAATGTCATACCATGATAGAGCCTCAGAAAGATCACCTCACGCTGTCTTCGTGAAAGCCCATTGATCGCCTCTTTCAGTAGCCTTCTTCTTTCCCTCTCCATGAGGCTGTCCTCTGGAGAAGGACAATCCTGATAGGGCATATCAGTCAATTTCATCTCCTGTCTCCTCTTTCTCTGAGAGTCTCTGGCAGTGTTTATTGCTATCCTGAAAAGCCACTGTTTAAACTTTCCTTTATCCTTCAGTCTCTTTATCTTCTTATAGGCCTTTATAAAGGCCCTCTGGGTTATGTCCATTGCCTCGTCTGTGTCCAGCACAACTGCCCTAACCATATAAAAGACCTCCCTCTGATACCTGATCACCAAGGCATCAAATGCCTCTATATCTCCCCTTCTGCATCTTTCAACCAGTTCTTCATCGGTCATTTTTCTACCCCAAAGACGATTTAGAAGTCCGGGATGTTTAAAGTTTGCATAACCTAACATAAAAGTGTAAAATTTATACCATATGACCGACAGGGAGGTGATAAAGGGATTTCTGGATTATCTGCTGGTGGAGAGGCGGAGGAGCCAGAACACAGTACAGTCATACCAGATTGACCTGAATAGATTTGCCGAATTTCTTAATAAAAAGGGGAGGGACCTGAAGTGCTTTAGAAGGACAGAGTTGATGGATTTTCTGACTTACCTAAAAAACAGAGGATATTCCATCTCAACTGTATGCAGGTATCTCTCCACCATCCGTGCAGTCTGTAGATACATGTTATTGGAGAGAATAAGAAGGGACGATCCGTCAGAGGGACTACAGAATCCCAAGCGGTGGCAAACACTGCCGAAGGCCCTTTCTGTTGATGAGGTGATGAAACTCCTTTCCGTGATCTCTAAGGGGGAGTTTGCACTCAGAGACCAGGTGATGCTGGAATTGATGTATGCCTCGGGGCTTAGGGTATCCGAACTGGTTAACCTCACAGTGGAAGACATCAGTCTGGAGGGTGGATTTCTGAGGGTCAGGGGGAAAGGGGGCAGGGAGAGGGCTGTGCCTGTAAGTGAACAGACCCTTCTGAAACTGAAGAGGTATCTGCAGGAGATGAGGCCGAAACTTTTAAAGGGCAACGAATCGCCTTATCTCTTTCTCTCCAACAGGGGCAGACCCCTTACAAGACAGAGGCTCTGGCAGGCGATAAAGCACTACGGAAACCTCGCAGGGCTACAGTTACATCCCCATGTCCTGCGGCACTCCTTTGCAACCCATCTGCTGGAGGGGGGGGCAGACCTGAGGTCTATTCAACGGATGCTCGGCCACGTAGACATCACAACAACTCAGGTCTATACTAAGGTTACATCAGAGAGATTAAAAAGGGTTTACAAAAAATACCATCCAAGGGCATAGGAGGAAGATATGGCAAAAAGGGTCAGTCCAGAGGAACTCTACAGGTCCTGTGATCCAGGGGTCTTCCCATTCAAGACAACAGAGGAACTACCACCATTTGAAGGAACAATCGGGCAGCAGAGGGCCCTCAGTGCGATAGATTTTGGCCTCTCGCTCCAGTCAAAGGGTTTCAACCTCTATGTCCTGGGAGAACCGGGCACTGGCAAGACCTCCACAATAAAGACACTTATACAGAAGAAGGCAGAGAAGGAAGCGGTACCACCTGACTGGGTGTATGTGTATAACTTCAAGGACCCGGACTCACCCATTGCCATCTCGCTGGAGCCCGGCAGGGGGATGGAATTTAAAAAGGACATGGAGGAGTTGATTCATTCACTCAAAGTTGAGATCCCGAAGGTATTTGAATCCAAGGAATACGAAAAGCAGAAACAGAAGATACTTGAGGAGTTCCACAAGAGGCAGAAGGACCTGTTTTCCGCTATAGAGGAAGAGGCCGAGTCCAAGGGGTTTACCATCAGGAGGGGGATGGGAGGATTTTTTATTGTGCCTATAAAGAAGACGGGGGAGCCCCTTTCTGAAGAGGAGTTCCAGAAACTGGATGAGGAGACGAAGAAGAAGATAGAACAGATCGGCAGACACCTCCAGGAGAAACTCGACGATGTTGTAAGGGCATTGAAGGCGGGTGAGAAACTGGTCAAGGAGTTGATGAAGAAACTGGAACGGGAGGTGGCCCTCTCTGTGCTGGGGAGTTTGATAGAGGAACTCAAGAGTAAATATCAGAGCAATGAGAAATTGCAGAGGTATTTAGAAGATGTGAAAGAGGATATACTGAACAATATCGATGATTTCAAGGCACAGCCAGAGGAGGCAACAACTCCCCCCATACCATTTATAAAGATGCCGAGACAGGAGACCACATTCACCAAATACTCTGTAAATGTGATCGTGAACAATGGTGATCTCAAAGGGGCGCCATGTGTTTTTGAATCTAATCCCACATATTACAATCTCTTCGGAAGGATTGAACACAAGTTTCAGTACGGGGTGGCGGTAACGGACTTTACAATGATAAAGGCGGGATCCCTGCACAGGGCAAACGGTGGCTATCTTGTTGTGAATGCCCTTGACCTTTTAAGAAACCTCTTTTCCTATGATGCCCTCAAGAGGGCCATCAGGAACAGGGAGGTGAAGATCGAGGATATATGGGAGCAGTACAGACTCGTTACCACAGCCATGTTAAAGCCAGAGCCCATACCACTTGATGTGAAGGTGATACTCATAGGAAATCCCCTTCTCTACTACTTACTATACAATCTGGACGAGGAGTACAGAGAACTCTTCAAGGTGAAGGCCGACTTTGACAGCGTGATGGACAGGAACGAGGAGAACGTGATGAATTATGCAAACTTTGTTGCCACCAAGTCCAAGGAAGAGGGATTGTTGCCGTTTGATGCCTCAGCAGTCTCAAGAGTGGTCGAGTTTGGTTCAAGACTTGCAGGGCATCAGGGTAAACTCTCCTCCCGTTTCAGTGATATCTCTGACCTGATAAGGGAGTCCCATTACTGGGCCACAAGGGATGGTGCCAGGGTGGTCTCTGATGTCCATGTGAAGAAGGCCCTTGATGAAAAGATATACAGGCATAACAGGATAGAGGAGAAACTACAGGAGTTGATGGCAGAGGGGACCCTCATTGTGGAAACAGAGGGGCAGAGGGTAGGGCAGATAAACGGGCTTGCAGTAATAGACCTTGGGGACTACAGTTTCGGCAAGCCCTCCCGTATCACCGCCACTGTTTATGCAGGCAAGGCAGGGGTGGTTAACATAGAAAGGGAATCCAAGTTGTCTGGAAAGATACATGAAAAGGCTATCCTGATCCTTTCAAACTACCTCGGTAAGATGTATGCGAGGAGAAGGCCCATAACACTTTCCGCTTCGATAACCTTTGAGCAGTTGTATGGACTTATAGAGGGTGACAGTGCCACCTGTGCTGAACTTTATGCCCTGTTGAGCGCGATTGCGGGGATACCCATAAAGCAGAATATAGCCATCACAGGTTCCATGGACCAGAACGGGAACGTACAGCCCATAGGCGGTGTGAATGAGAAGATAGAGGGGTTCTTCCAGTTATGTAAGATCAGGGGGCTGGATGGAACTCACGGTGTGATTATCCCAGAAAGGAACCTGAAGAACCTTATGCTGCGAGACGAGGTGGTAGAAGCGGTTAGAGAGGGTAAGTTTCACATATATGCCATAAGCAGGATTGAAGAGGGGGTTGAGATCCTTATGGGAGTTCAGGCGGGTGAACTACAGCCCGATGGCACCTACCCTGAGGGGACCCTGAACTGGATGGTCGAAAAGAGGCTCACAGAGTTCAGAGAGGCGATGAAGGAGAAGAAAAAGGAGGAGGAAGAAGAAAACAAGAAATGAGATTCCTCAGAAGACTCTCAGGTCTGATAAAAGATTCTCAATTTGTGGTCTTCTATCTCATCACACTGCCCATAGCACTGATGCCCCAGGGGCTCAGCAGTGCATTCGGAAGATTCCTTGGGATGTCAGCATATTACCTCTGGTCGGAGAGGAGAAGGGTGGGGATAGAAAATGTCAAAAGGGTGAAGGAGGCGGGCTTTCTGCCGGATGTCAGGCCTGAAGAGGTGGTAAAGGGGTGTTTCCAGAATCTCGGGATATCCCTGATCGAATTGATCAAGTTGTACCATGGAAGAGGCAGAAGACTCATCAAGGGAGTGAGGGTGGACGGGCTTGAAAACCTCCAGAGGGCCCTCAGAAAAGAGAGGGGTGTCCTCCTGATAACCGGCCACTGTGGCAACTGGGAGTTGATGGCGCTGTTTGCGTCAAAGATGGGACTCAATATGAGGGTGGTGGCAAGGAGACAGAACAGTGCATTTCTGAATAGAGTGCTTGAGAGTGCAAGGCGGAGGTACGGAAACGAGGTGATTTACAAAGAGGGTGCAATAAAACAGATAATCAAGACCTTGAAGAGCGGTGGCATTGTGGGATTACTAATAGACCAGAGTGTGGTTCCATCTGAAGGGGTGGTTGTTGACTTTCTCGGTTCTCCTGCCTGGAGTATGAAGGCACCTGTGTTGATTGCAAGAAAGACGGGTTCCCCTGTTGTGCCTGCATTTATTCACAGAAATCGGGATGGGCATGTGATTGAGATCCATCCCGAGGTTGAGGCCCTGGAGCATATAGAGTCGGATGTGGCCTCTGCAGTAGCACTTCTGAATTCCTATGTGGAGCGGTATGTGATGGAGCATCCCTCAGAGTGGTTATGGATCCACAGGAGATGGAAGAGGAGAGAACTCCCTCAGAACAGCCTCAATTAATACAGGCATTGTACTCTTTATCTCTGTTGAGAGCGACTCACCGTACCCTGTATCCCTGACAGTAACACCGAGGAGTATAATCTCTGGTGGTCTGTCATAGAGGAGATTAACTACATTCCGGAGATTACCTATACTGAAAGAATGTGAACAGGTGAAAGAGGTCGATCTTTTAACATCCTGAAGAAGGTCGATCCTGTAGACTGATCCCGCTCTTGCTCCCTCAAGAATAGTATCCACTATTACAACCTTTTTTCTACCCTCAATCCATAGGAGGATATCAAAGAAGTTAGGAAGCCATATCACCTCAATCTGGGGTGTAACTTTATTCTTTAATTCCTGGATCAGGTACCAGCCGAGGCCATCATCTCTGAATAGAGGGTTCCCAAGGCCCACCACGAGGTATGGTCTAATTGGAGACAAGTTCCTTCCAGAGGGTGAATTTTGATTGAGCCCCAAAGTCACCCCAGAGCCCTCTCACTCTCTCATCATTACAGATATGTTCAATAACTTCTAAGTACTTTTCCTTTGTGATATCTATAATAGGTGCCCCGGTTGCACTGATGGCAGAAAAGATTATCCTTGCGGCCAATCCAGCACCAAAGGTTTCCTCCAGTTCCTTCTTTACCACATTATTGAGGGCCTCCTGTGGTCTCATCTCCTCACCTCATCAGATGATGGAGTATCTTCCCGTCCCGGTCCTCTATAACCACCTCCAGGGGCATCTCTCCAACCGCATGGGTAGAGCATGACAGACAGGGATCATAACACCTTATCGCCATCTCTATCCTGTTCAGCAGGCCCTCTTCCACTTTTCCTCCCCTGATAAGACCCCTTGCCACAGTCTGAACTGATCGATCTATGGCTCCATTGTTATGGGCAGTGGCGACTATAAGATTAGCCTTTAGCACCCTGCCATCATCATCTGCCCAGTAGTGGTGGATGAGGGTTCCTCTGGGTGCCTCTAAGACACCTATCCCCTCGCCACCTCTCCTGTCTATCTTTACACGACACTCTCTGTCAACAATCTCATCGTCTTCAAGCAACTGCATTGTCCTTTCAACAGCATAGAGTATCTCTATCGCCCTTGCGTAGTGGTAGTATAGATTCTCGTTTAGAGGTCTTCCATTGTTTATCGCCTTAAAATCCCTTAAGTACTCAGAGGCCCTTGGAGTGGTTATCCTTTCAGATACATTGAGCCTTGCTAAAGGTCCGACCCTGTATATACCCTCAGGCCACCCCTTTGTTTTGTAATAGGGAAACTTTAGATAGGAGTGGGGTTCAACATGTTCACCAATGAAATCAAGGTATTTAGAGGGGTCGAATTCCTCTATCATCTGTCCATCACCATTCAACAATCTCAAACTTCCATTGTACAGTTCCAGGGCACCTCCTCGGACCGTGCCCAGATGCATTGTGGGAAGATCTCCAAGGGAACTGCCATCTCTTATATAGGTCTCTGTGAGTCTCCTGGCCAGGTCAACGGCCCATAGTGCAAGGGCCTCAATCTTTGAGACCTCCTTAAGTAGGTTGTATCTGGCTTCATGGGAGAAGGGTCTGCTCATCCCCCCTGGTATTGCTGTGACCGGATGGATCGCTCTTCCACCAACAGCATCTATCACATCCTGCCCGAACTTTCTCAACTGGATCGCCTTCCTTACCAGTTCAGGTTCCTTCTCAATTATTCCGAAGATATCCCTCTTTTGTGGGTCTGCATCAGGCCCCACTATGAAGTCAGGTGCCGCGAGAAAGAACAGGTGTAATGAATGTGAATGGATGATCTGCCCCATATGCATCAGTTCTCTCAGTTTTTCTGCCACTGGAGGTGGTTTGATACCCAGAAGGTCTTCTATTGCCTTAACAGAGGCGAGGTGGTGGCTGACAGGGCATATACCACAGACCCTTGTGGTGATAACAGGCATATCCCAGAGCATCCTTCCCTCACAGAACTTCTCAAACCCACGAAACTCGGTTACGTGAAAGTGGCATGACTCTACTTCACCAGTATCACCAAGGATAATGGTTACCTTGCCGTGGCCTTCCAGTTTAGTCAGAGGCTCGATCCTTATGAGTCTACCCATCGCCTTTCTCCCTCAGGACATCCTTTATAGCCGGAATTATAGATACAGGAAGGGAATATCTGTACCCAACCCCGACAACATCTTCCATGAACATCAGCCCCCCGGCAGGCAGCACCGTTGCCAGTGCATTTATTATCTTGGCTCCCTGCTCCAGGGCATCAGGCGTGGGCCCCATACACCCCCTGCATGGTGTATTTGCCTTTACACACCGGGCACCACATCCCTCAACAGTGGCTGGTCCCATACAAAGGACCCCCTGCTCCAGAAAACATCTGTTTTCATCTATCCTTTCCAGTTCTACAAAGGCATGAACGGATTCTGTGATAAATTCTCGCCTGGGAATCACAAGTTGTTCATGCTCCCTTCTACACTCGTGGCAGAGGTTCTTTTTATGCCCTTCAGGCTCTCTTCCCTCCACAAGTGTAACGAGTGTCTCTTTGATCTGGGATGGCAGGGGAGGACATCCAGGTATCTTATAATCCACATCTATCACCTGGTGAACTGCCTGCACCCTGGGAAGGAGATCGGGGAGGTCCCCTCTGGGTATTTTTCCATTTATGGTGCTTTCAGATTCGATGTAGGCCCTCTTCAGGACCTCTTCAACCTTGTAGAGGTTCCTCATACCGGGAATTCCACCCATACAGGCACATGTGCCCAGTGCCACCACAGTCTTTGCCCTTTTACGGAAGGTGAGGGCGAGGGCCTCATTGTCAGTGTTGGCAATGCATCCATCTAATATTCCTATCTGTACCTCTGGTACATCCTTTACATCATTCAGGGGAGAACGTACTATCTCTATTACCTTGATCAGATCAAGCATCTCCTCATGCAGATCAAGCAATGCCACATGACAGCCAAAACAGCCCTGCAGGTGGCCTGTGGCTACAGAGACCTTCATCTCAGCACCCCTGTTTCTCTCTTCAGATATTCCATAAACTCCACTGCGTTGTTTATGCAGGCATGACCATCACACTTTGAGAGACCAAAGATCCTCAATTTCTCAGGCTCTATACCTCTGCTCTTCAGGACGGCCCTGAAGAGATTTGCCCTCCTGTCCAGGTCCAGACTGCCCACTATATTTATGCAGTGTTCGTTGGCACACTTACAGACTACAACACCCTGGAACCCCTCTGCAAAGGCCTCCAGAATCAACTGGGTATCAACCCTCCCACCGCACCTTACCCTTAATGGAAGTATTCCCAACGAGTACTTTAACCCCATCCTGCCTGCCTCGTCTAAGGAGGGATAACCACAACCGTCGCATAGGATGTAAAGGACCTTTACACCATCAGGAGGGGTATATGTAGCGAGGTGTTTTATTGCAGAGATAAGAAAGGCCGTGGAGGCAGAGACCTGGTCACGTGCTCCAGTAGGACATGCAGATACGCAATTGCCACACCCCACACATCGGTGGATGTTTGTTGAAGAGAGCCTCTTTACAGGGTCAAGTTCTGATGCCTTAAAGATACAGGTCTTGATACAGGTTCCACATCCACCACAAACCTCCTCATCAACCTCGGAGACAAAGAGTTCGTGATGGATCTCTTCATTGTTGAGGAGTTCATCTATCCGAGATGTGGCAGAATCCGCATAGAGTAATTTCTTCTTCAGGGGGTCTTCTCCTCTGACAGGAAGGAGAAATATCCCCTCCACAGAGGTCTCTACTGTTGAGGTCTCTGACTGGAGTGCCTTGAATAGCCCATTCTCGTCTCTTTCTATCCTGAGGTGAGGATAGAGTTTTGCTGTAGACTCAATATTGTCCTCCACGGCAACAACCACCGATCCGGTCCTTATCTGTGTCCCGTCTGTCAGGTCTATTCTGAAGTTACCTGCATATCCATAGAATTCAAGAAGGTCTGAGGTATGAAAGGTGGCCAATGGATTGTCCTTCAGGTATCCAAGTGTGGGACGGAGGTCTGATGGAATCTCATCTTCGGAGAGATCTTCCTGGTCAATAAAAATGACCCTGTAACCCCTTTTCAAGAGGTTTGCTCCTGTCATGAGACCACTTGTAGTACTCCCGAAGATTGCAACGGATTTCTTGGGTGCTACTTCGATCTCCCTCACAGGTTTTGAGAGATAGACCTTCTGTAGCGCCACATCCACAAATACCTTTGCCTTCTTTGTTGCCTCAACAGGAGTAGACCTGTGTGGCAGTGCGACCTGTTCCTTCAGGTTGGCAATCCCTATCAGGTTAGGGTTGATCCCTGCTGCCTTCAACTTCCTGAGCAGATAATCGCCATTTCTTGTCTTTCTGTAAAAAAGGGGAGATTCGCCTCCGAGGACAACTCCAGAGAGCCCCCTTTCCTTTACCTCTCTGAGGATTGTGTCTATTGCATCAGGTGAATTGAAGTCTCTCAGGATCTTTATGGTAGAGAGGTCCTTATAATTGGAGGCAATCCATGAGAGATCTACAACTGAACTTATTATTCCCCCACCCTCTGATAAAAACAACCCTACTTCCATCGCCATATATTATACCTTAAAAATCGCCTTAATGCAACAAAAAGTAACCCCAGAATTTGCCGTTAGGCTTTCTGTCAAAACTACAGACAATTTATCGGTAATTTAGGATCTAACCCCCTAAATTGCCGATAGAATTTCAATCAAAACTCTGGAAGGCGGCAGGGGGTCCCCACAAGATCAGAAGATCTTGTGGGGCAGAGGAACTCAGCCCAGGAAAATCCACGATTTTCCTGGGAACCCTTGCCGAAAAATCAGGATTTCACCGACAGTGCCGTGTCTAATTTAATGACGTCTCACCTATTAGGTGAAAAAGGGCTGAAATCTTTTGATTAAAAATTGTCGCATAAATCCTGTTTTGAGGCAGTTTCTGCCGCAAAAACAACTATTTCTAATGGCAATTTAGGGTCTAACCCGGAAAGCGTATTAGCTCAAAAATGGATGTCCGTGAAATGTGGCTCTGTTAGCGCA
>WGER01000040.1 GCA_015492645.1 Nitrospirota bacterium | reverse complement strand
ATTCAAACTGGTCAGACCCTGCGACATGGGGTCAGAAGACTGGCAATGAGAGGGGTCTGATACTACTGCCCAACCTGAGGGATGTATCCTTCGGGTTTGAGGTGATCTCAGCCAATACAAGTTCGATAACAGTGAAGGGAAGCATTGTCCCCTACGCAAGAAAGATATCGGTGGGAAACAGTTTTGCCCTTATATACGGGCAGGGGATAAACGCCTATTTTGAGAACTGGACAAAGACCGTAAAGTTTTACAGCAACCGAGGGGTGTATGGTTTTGCCCATGCTGACAGCCCTCCCACAGACCTCTCCCCAACAGGTGTATGCCAGGTCTGTCATACGCTGACAGGACACTGGCGGGCGGACGGTACAAGGGCGGCGATTGAGGTCCATAGCGATTATAATGGCTCAAACTGTATGCAGTGCCATCCCCACACTGAAGGGTTCGGTATAACAAAGAGCGGTGGACAGGACTGTACCGGCTGCCACCGTTATCCAATGGGCACAAGGCGACAGATAGTCGACAGGAATGCCGATGGCACAGGCACAGGTGGAGACTTTATCAGGACATCCCATCATGTAAGACCTTCAACAGGCACAGTGAAGAACCAGGACTGTCAGGTCTGCCATGATGTTACCCAGCACGGCAGTGGAGTGGTGAGGCTGAAAGACCTGGATACGGGTCAGGTCTACGCCTACGACCCCCAGGACCCTTCCACAGCAGAGCCCCACTGTCTCAGTTGTCACGACTCTGATGGTGCAAATGGAGATATGAGCCCATTCTCAGACGGAATAACCCTTGGAGTGGCACCCTACAGGGCATCCACAGGCATAAAGGACTCCTGGAACAGATCTAATGGACACAGATACCAGGGGCTTACCTGTCTCGGGAATGGAACCCCTAGGACAGGTTGCCATCTGAACGGACACGGTTCTGATTATGTGGGGCTTCTTGCGGCCAATATGACACTGCCGCTCAATGACTACGACTGGTTCTCCCCACCAGATGATGAAACCTACTACGCACTCTGCTTCAACTGTCACCAGTCCTACCCTGGGGTAACCAAAGAAGACATCCTCGGCTACAGACAGGGTGGCAACTATGATGTGAATGGTGACGGTCCTCCACCCTATAATATACCGAACATAGTTACCAGGTTCAGAGACAAAAACGGACTGGGTACCGGAAAACCCTATGACGATACACCTTATTTTACTGTCTATTCAAACCTCCACTATTTCCATATCCAGGGTGGCTCCTGGAGGTACAGGGATCTCTATGACTCCAGTATAAGTTGCACTGCCTGTCACAATGTACACGGTTCAGACACTCAATGGGGGTGGCTGTACGACGAGATACAGTATGGGCGCTTCTCCGGACAGGGCACAGACCAGTACGGCACCATAGGTGCTGACCTGAATTCTCTCGGAAACTTCCCCACCTCCTGCGCATTCAACTGCCATAGCATCATGGGACAGACCTACAACTGGTTTGAGCCAGCAGATGAATAGGCTTTCCACTAAATTGACTTCAATCAACACCTTGGAAGGCATCAGGGATTGCAGAAAAATCTGAATTCCAGTTACACCACCAGTGCCTTGCTCAATGTAAGAGGGTTCACCCATTAGATGAACAGGGATTGGAGGAGGCAGGTAGTGCGTCCATTGCCTAATGCCTTTTGCCTTCTCTGTCCGAACCAGCACTGCCCGCCTGACAAATCTGTCGCATAAATCCTGTTTTGAGGCAGTTTCTGCCGCAAAAACAACTAGTTCTAACGGCAATTCTGGGGGCTAACCCGAATATTGACAAATCCGTCCTGTTTTTTTTATTGTTACTGGGGAGGTAAAAAGTGGGCTTAAAAAAGGCTAAGAAATATCTCGAAGAACTACAGAAAAAACAGAGCAATCCTCTTCTATGGCCTGACTATCTCACCGGGTTGCCTGACAGGGCGGCAGTATTACAAAAGATTGATGTACTCTATCCTAAACTCGGCCGTTACGCTATTGCCTATGTAAGGATAGCCAATATAGAACCTTACCTCCTGAAATACGGTTATGACAGACATGCCGAGTTAATCCAGTGGGCGGCTGCTATACTGAAGACTGTGGCATCGGAAAAAAAAGGCACCTTTGTGGGGAAGACCGCCACCCATGACTTTGTGATGATAGCACCAAAAAAGGATATAGAGCACCTCTTGAAGAAGGCAGATACCCTGTTGAGGAGGAAGACCTCAAGGTGGTATACCGAGAGAGATCGCAAACGTGGCTATATCCTTGACTTTGAAAACGACCATGGCAGGAGAACCAAGGTTGGACTCATAAGATTTGTTGCCTCGGTGGTGGACAGGCCATTAGAGATGGAAAAGATGGAACTCATTCCCTCTATGCAAAGGGCGTGTAGAGAGGCAGAAAGAGAAGGCACCTTTCTAAAGAAACTCTGACCTTTCTCACCTTTTTCATCGCCCATTGTTTTATAATATCTAAATTCATGGAGCAGCAGGAGGAAGGAGTATGAGCGAACTGAAGAAGATGTATCATACCATAGTGAAGGACCCCTTTCCTGATGAGATCAGTATCACCTTTGGAGAGCAGAGCCTTCGCTACAGAAAAAAGACCTGGAAGATAAAGGACCCGGAGTCCGGAGAGGTTGTAGAGAGAGGGCTCAGATATGGTGAAAACCCTGATCAGCCTGCAGCCCTCTATGAACTGGTGGGGGGCAACCTGAGACTTGCAGGAATTGAGTTTATATCACCGGGTAATGGGCTGGTGAGTTCTATTACAGAGGAAGAGATGTTGCAGGTGGGTAAACATCCGGGCAAGACAAATCTCACCGATATCGACAATGCCCTCAATATATTGAAATTTCTCATGAAAAGGCCTGCTGCGGCGATAATGAAGCATAACAATCCAAGCGGTGTTGCCTATGGGGAAACCCTCGCTGAGGCATATGACAGGGCTAATATGGCAGACAGGATTGCAGCCTTCGGTGGATGTCTCGTGGTTAACAGACCGATGGACAGGGAGACTGCAGAACTGGTGAGCGAAAACTACCTTGAGGTGGTGGCTGCCCCTGAGTATGAAGAGGGTGTCCTGGATATACTCTCTAAGAGAAAGAACCTGAGGGTGATAAGGATAAAGAGGATTGATGAACTGCAGCGGTATATGGATATCCCCTTTGTTGAGTTCAAGAGTCTTATAGACGGGGGCATCATCGTGCAGCAGTCTCAGATCAACCGTATACGGAGCAAGGAGGATTTCAAGCCTGCAGTGGCGGTCTATCAGGGGAAGGAATACAGGATAAAGAGATTACCCACAGAAAGGGAGTATGAGGATATGCTCTTCGGATGGCATGTGGAACAGGGCATCACATCAAACTCTGTAATATATGTAAAGGACGGGGTAACGGTCGGAATAGGTACAGGTGAGCAGGACAGGGTGGGAGTGGCAGAGATTGCCGTATTTAAGGCCTACACAAAGTATGCAGACGCCCTCTGCTTCCGGAGGTATGGTATATCTTACAAACAATATGAACTGGAGGTGAAAGAGGGTAAGAGGAGCAGAGAAGGGCTCGATGAGATTGATGAGGAGACAAAAAAGGCAAGGGGAGGACTTGTCGGTTCAATAATGGTCTCAGATGCATTTTTCCCATTCCGTGACGGCGTTGATGTAGGAATAAAGGAAGGTATCACAGGTGTGGTACAGCCTGGGGGCTCACTCAGAGACCACGAGGTAATAGAGGCCTGTAATGAGGCAGGAGTGACTATGGTCTTCACAGGCCAGAGACTCTTTAAACACTGAAAGGAGGTAGCCGTGCAGCATGTAGTGGTCTTTGTCACTGCACCTGATGAACAGATTGCAGCAGACATTGCCAGAACATTGGTTGAGGAACGTTTTGCCGGTTGCGTCAACATAGTGAGATCAGTAAGATCAATATACTCATGGGAAGGCAGGATAGAAGACGACTCAGAGGTCCTGATGATAATAAAAACCAAGGCGGAGATGTTTCCAAGGGTCGAAAGAAGGGTGAAGGAGATGCACCCCTACAGTGTACCTGAGATCATATCAATCCCCATAGATGAGGGGTCTAAGGAATATCTTGACTGGTTAAACTCTGTCACCTATTGAGATACTCTTCTTTCACCTGACAGTTATGGCACTCCGCCACAGGTGATCACTATGGCATATACTCTTCAGGTAGAGGCAGACAGACTTATACTGAGAACCACCTCATACAGGGCAGAAAAGGGCAGTGTCCTGCATAGTGGTATCTATAGCAGGGAACTTGCCTCCAGTTTTGTTGGTGCAGGGATCACCATAGTCTTTATCCTGTTCTGGTATATGCTATCCACTATAACACTGACTGTTATAATATTAGCAGTTCTGCTCTTTACAGTTGTCTTTATCCTGAGTAGACTGTACATATTCAAAGAGCCCTATCTGGAGTGTGTCATAGACAAGAGGAACGGGACAGTCAAAGTCACCCTGGTCAGGGGTATATTCAAAAGGAGTGTAAAAAAAGACCTAAAGGACCTCAGAGACCTGAAAACCACCCACAAGCGTTTTGAGATTGAAAATCCTGATGCTGTCGCCTTTGTTGAGAAGATCGCCCTTCAACATGGCACTGTCCTGCCGGGCTTTGGTGAACCTGAGGAGTTCTATGAGGTATTACTGAAATTTACAGATTCAGAGATACCCATCCTCGCGGTCAAAGAAAAAGGAGAGGCGGAGGATTTCATCAATAAGGTGAAGAGGTTTCTTTAGATGCCAAAGAGAGGGGATTTAAAAAAGATACTCATCATCGGATCAGGTCCTATAGTGATTGGACAGGCCTGTGAATTTGACTACTCCGGCACCCAGGCCTGTAAGGCCCTCAGGGAGGAGGGCTATGAAGTGATCCTGGTTAATTCCAATCCTGCCACCATAATGACAGATCCTGAGATGGCCGATGTCACATATATTGAACCCCTCAGGGCAGAGTACTTAGAGATGATATTAAGACAGGAGAGACCCGACGCGCTTTTACCCACCCTCGGAGGGCAGACAGCCCTGAACCTGGCGGTAGAACTGGCCACCGCCGGTGTCCTGGAGAGATACGGTGTAGAACTCATAGGTGCCTCCATTGAGGCGATCAAGAAGGCAGAAGACAGGGAACTCTTTAAGAGGGCGATGGAACGGATTGGACTGGAGGTGCCCCGTTCAAGGGCGGTCTGCTCTATGGAGGAGGCCTTGGAGGCAATTGAGTATGTCAGATTCCCGGCCATTCTCAGACCTGCCTTCACTCTGGGAGGTACTGGTGGTGCAGTGGCCTACAACATGGAGGAATACAGGGAACTGGTTGAGAAGGCACTGAAGTTGAGCCCTGCTGGACAGGTGCTCGTGGAGGAGTCTGTCCTGGGATGGAAGGAATACGAACTCGAAGTGATGAGGGACGGTAAGGACAATGTGGTGATAATATGCTCCATTGAAAACTTCGATCCAATGGGGGTACACACAGGAGACTCCATAACCGTTGCCCCTGCCCAGACACTCACTGATAGAGAATACCAGAGGATGAGGGATGCGGCTATAGCGATAATAAGAGAGATAGGTGTTGATACAGGCGGAAGCAACATCCAGTTTGCCGTTGACCCAAAGACAGGCAGGATGGTGGTCATAGAGATGAACCCGAGGGTCTCGAGGTCATCTGCACTCGCCTCAAAGGCAACGGGATTCCCCATAGCAAAGATAGCGGCAAAACTGGCTGTGGGGCTCACCCTTGATGAGATCCCCAATGACATAACCAGGGAGACACCCGCCAGTTTCGAACCAACAATCGACTATGTGGTCACAAAGATACCCAGGTTCGCCTTTGAGAAGTTTCCGGAGGCTGATCCCACTCTTACCACACAGATGAAGTCAGTAGGAGAGGTGATGGCGATAGGCAGGACCTTTAAGGAATCACTGCAGAAGGCGATAAGGAGCCTGGAGACAGACAGTTACGGACTGGAGGGTAGAGATGCACCAGAGGAAGAACTCCTCAAGAACCTCCGCACCCCAAATGCCGAAAGGCTCTACTGGATTGCAGAGGCTCTCAGGAGGGGCCTCTCTGTAGAGGATATCCATAGTCTCACCTCTATTGATCCCTGGTTCCTGAACAACATCAAGGAACTGGTTGAGTTCGAGGAGGTCCTGAAGAGAGAACCACTCACAGAAGGTCTCCTCAGGAAGGCGAAGTCATGGGGGTTCTCTGACAGAAGGATAGCCCTGCTGAGGGGTGCCAGCGAGAACACTGTGAGGCAGACACGGGTTGAACTCGGAATAAGGCCTGTCTATAAAATGGTCGATACCTGCGCAGCAGAGTTTGAGGCATACACTCCCTACCTGTATTCCACCTATGAAACACCCTACTACAGTATAGCCTCAGGGACCCGGGTAACCCAGTCTGAAGCAGCCCCTTCAAATACAAAGAAGGTGGTCATACTGGGTAGTGGACCCAACAGGATTGGTCAGGGGATAGAGTTCGACTACTGCTGTGTCCATGCGGTATTCGCATTAAAGGAACTCGGGTATGAGACGATCATGATAAACTGTAATCCAGAAACGGTCAGTACTGACTACGATACAGCAGACAGACTCTACTTTGAACCCCTGACCCTGGAAGATGTCCTCAGTATTGTTGAGAGAGAGAGGCCAGAGGGTGTCATTGTCCAGTTTGGTGGGCAAACCCCGCTCAAACTCGCTGTCCCCTTGGAGAGAGAGGGGGTAAAGATCCTCGGCACACCACCGGATGCGATAGACAGGGCCGAGGACAGAAAGAGGTTCAGACAACTGCTGCTAAAACTTGGACTGCGGCAGCCTGAAAGTGGCACAGCGATGAGTACAGAGGAGGCACGAGAGGTGGCATCCAGGATCGGGTATCCTGTAATGGTAAGGCCCTCTTATGTCCTTGGCGGAAGGGCAATGGAGATTGTCTATGATGAAGAGGCACTTGTGGAATACATGCAGAAGGCGGTAAAGGCATCACCAGAGCACCCCGTCCTGATTGACAAGTACCTGGTTGATGCCATCGAGGTGGATGTGGATGCGGTGGCGGACGGTGAGAGGGTAATAGTGGGTGGTGTGATGGAACATATAGAAGAGGCTGGTATCCATTCAGGAGACAGTGCCTGCTCCATCCCACCCTATAGCCTCCCGGAAGAGGTGGTGGAAGAGATCAAACTTCAGACAAGGAGGATAGCCCTGGAACTCGGGGTGGTGGGACTGATGAATGTCCAGTTTGCTGTCAAGGACAGGGAGATATACGTCCTGGAGGTAAATCCAAGGGCCTCAAGGACAGTACCCTATGTGAGCAAGGCCACTGGTGTACCCCTTGCTAAGGTGGCCGCAAAGGTGATGGTCGGGATAAAACTGTCTGAACTGGGTCTGAAGGAAGACCCTGAGATCGGGCATGTGGCCGTAAAGGAGGCGGTCTTCCCCTTTGACAGGTTCCCCGGGGTGGATCCACTCCTCGGACCAGAGATGAAGTCCACTGGCGAGGTTATGGGGATCGACCGGGACTTCGGTCTCGCCTATGCAAAGGCAGAGGCGGCTGCAAAGAACCAGATCCCCCTGCAGGGAAAGGTCTTTATAAGTGTCAGGGATGAGGATAAGCCCAAACTGCCTGAGATAGTGAGGGTATTTATTGATGAAGGCCTCTCTGTGGTTGCAACAAGGGGTACTGCCGAGTACCTGAGACATAGGGGGTTCCAGGTGGAAACGGTCTGTAAATTACAGGAAGGTAGACCCAATGTTATTGACCTTATAAAAAATCAGGAGATAAGTTTTATCATCAATACAGTGGAGAGTGCAAGGGCGAGAAAGGACTCTTACTACATCAGATACAGTGCACTGAGATACTCCATCCCCTATACTACAACGATCTCAGGTGCGAGGGCGGTTGCGAAGGCGATTCAATCCCTCAACAGGAAGGTCCCCTCTGTGATACCCATTCAACGATACTATACATTGGGGCCTGTTACTGCTGCCCGAAATCCTGCTCCTTCAGATGCTTCATAATCTCTTCGTACTTCTTTGAACCGATACACTCCTTGGCAGCCGGACACCAGAGGATACAACTGGGCTTCATATCCCTTGAGACTGTATTGCCACAGTTGGGACATGTCGTCTCTACCTCGTCAGTCCATATCTCCACCTTACCACCACAGAAGACACAGACAATCTCCTCTGGATAGGGACTCCTGATCTCAGCGCTTCCTGGACATGACTGTTTAAGGTTGCTCATATCTTAATTATAAAGGATCCGGATGAAGGATGTTATGACCTATATCATAATGTCAGAGAGGGTGAATAAGAACACGGTAATACTGATATAACCATTCATGTTAAAGAAGGCGATGTCCAGTCTACTCAGGTCATCCTCTTTCACAAGGGAGTGCTCATAAAAGAGAAGCACCCCCACAAGGAGGATACCAGCGTAGTAGAAACCTCCAAGGTGAAAGAGTCTTCCCGTAAGGAGTAAGAGAAACCAGGTGAGGGCATGAAACAGCCTGGAAATCACAAGTGACCTACCTATCCCGAACCTCCTGGGTATGGAATGGAGGCCCTCTCTTCTGTCAAACTCGTAATCCTGCAGTGCATACAAGATATCAAAGCCAGCGAGCCAGAAGACCACTGCCACAGCAAGTGGAATTATCTCTGGATCAAAGGTCCCCCTTATGGCTATCCATGCACCAAGGGGTGCACCTGATATTGCTATGCCAAGCACTATGTGACTGAGCCAGGTAAACCTCTTGGTATAGGGGTAGAAGATGAAAAGACCTATCGCCAGAGGTGCGAGTTTGAGACAGAGGGTGTTCAGCCGGTAAGCCGAATATAAAAAGAGTGCCAGGCAGACAACAATAAAGGCATAGGCCTCCGGGAGTTTCACAAGACCCCTCGGTATCTCCCTGCCCGCTGTCCTCGGGTTCTTTGCATCTATCTGCCTGTCTATCACCCTGTTCAGGGCCATCGCAGCAGACCTGCCACTCACCATCGCAACGGTTATCCAGAGAATTTTGTCCAGTGAGGGGATACCTTCTGCTGCAATGATGGCGGATGTGAAGGCAAAGGGGAGTGCAAAGACGGAATGGGAGAACTTGATCATCCTGAGATAGAGTATGGCCCTCTGTAGAAACATCTCTATGGTTTAATGTAACTGTACCCTTCTCTCTGGAGTTTGAGTATCGCTGTAATACCTGCAGGCACTACAGAGACAAATCCTGGCAGAGAACCCTCATCTATACAGAGTTCACCACTGCCACAGAGGGCCCTCAGAGAGTTCCTGCAGGCCAGAAACCTCACGCCTCTTTTGGAGAGGCCCTCCATTTCTGCCATCAGGTTCTCATCAGAAAGGACCTTCACAGATGGGCCGTTCATCAATACCACCACATCCACACCTCCGTCTCCTACATCAGCAAGGAGGTTCTTTATATTTCCAAGAAGCACCGGCCACCGTTCGGGTTCATTTATATGAAACAGGGCCTTTAGTCTCTCCATCACCTTATCCCTTCCCGTGCTATGGCGATCTTGCCCGTCCTCACAAATTCCTTTATATTAAATGACCTCATCAATTCAACAAAGGCCGCTATCTTCTTTTCGTCGCCTGTGATCTCTATTGTATAAGTCCTGGGGCTTGAATCCACCACCTTCCCCCTGAAGATCTCTGTAAGCCTCAGCACCTCTGCCCTATCCTGTGGTTTTGGAGCCACCTTTATCAGGATCATCTCCCTCTCCACATGGTCATACTCGGTCAGGTCCACCACCTTTATCACATCCACAAGGCGGTTCAACTGTTTTGTTATCTGCTCTATTATCTTGTCATCACCTGATGTTACGATGGTCATGATTGATACATTCGGGTCAATTGTCTCTCCAACAGAAAGACTCTCAATGTTGTAGCCACGGGCACTGAAGAGATTGGATATCCTCGCCAGGACTCCAAACTTGTTTTCTACAAGAAGACTGATCGTATGCCTCATTTCACTGCTCTCAGTTTCTTCTTCCCCTTCTTCTTTTCCTCGTCTCCGAAGATCATCTCAGACAGTGAGGCCCCTGCCGGCACCATCGGATAGACCTTCTCCTTCCAGTCAACAACAAAGTCCATCACTACAGGGAGGTCTTTCACCTTCAGTGCCTCTTTGAGCACAGGCTCCACCTCTGAGGGCCTTGTCGCCCTCAAGCCCACAGCACCATAGGCCTCTGCAACCCTCACGAAGTCCGGCACAACATCAAGATAACTGTAGGAGTATCTCTCACTGTAGAAGAGTTCCTGCCACTGTCTGACCATCCCTAAGTACATATTATTCAGTATCGCCACCTTCACGGGGAGTTTATAGGTAACACAGGTGGCCAGTTCCTGTATATTCATCTGAAAACTACCGTCTCCTGCAATATCTATCACTATCTTATCGGGATGTGCCACCTGGGCACCTATTGCAGCAGGAAACCCGTAACCCATTGTGCCAAGGCCGCCGGAACTGAGCAGTGTCCTCGGTTTTTCAAACTTGTAGAACTGCGCAGTCCACATCTGGTTCTGACCTACCTCTGTAGAGATTATCGCCTCTCCCCTGGTCAGTTCGTATATCTTCTCCACCACAAACTGGGGCTTTATGACCTCATCACTGTATTCATATGTAAGGGGTCTCTCCTTCCGCCACTTCTCTATCTGTCTGAGCCATGCCTTTCTGATCGCATCCCACTTATGTGGTCCCTCCTCTTTCACTTCCTCTATCAGCACCCTCAGGACTCTTTTGGCATCTCCTACAATGGGGATATGGGCATAGACATTCTTGTTTATAGATGTGGGGTCAATATCGATATGTATCACCTTGGCATGAGGTGCAAAGTCGCTCAGCCTGCCTGTCACCCTGTCATCAAAACGGGCCCCAATACAGATCAACAGATCCGATTCCTGTATCGCCATATTCGCATAGTAACTGCCATGCATCCCCGGCATACCAAGGCTCAGGGGATGAGAACCTGAAAAGGCGCCGAGTCCCATAAGGGTCATCACCACCGGTATCTGTGTCAACTCAGCCAGTTCTCTCAGTTCCTTGCTCGCCTCTGAGTGTATCACCCCTCCACCGGCAAGTATAACCGCCCTCTTTGCCTTTGAGATCGCCTTTGCCGCCTGCTTTATCATCCACTTATTACCCTCGTATTTGGGGTTGTATCCTTTCAGATGGATCTTTTCAGGACAATGGGGCGTACAACTGTCAGCCAGCACATCCTTTGGCAGGTCTATCAATACTGGACCAGGCCGTCCTGTAGTAGCGATATAAAAGGCCTCTCTGATAACCCTTGCAAGGTCTTTAACATCCTTTACCAGATAATTATGCTTGGTGCAGGGCCGTGTTATCCCAACGATATCAGCCTCCTGAAAGGCATCATTGCCGATCAGTTTTGTAGGCACCTGCCCTGTAAACACCACTATAGGGATAGAATCCATATACGCAGTAGCAATACCAGTTACTGTGTTTGTAGCACCAGGGCCTGAGGTAACCAAGACCACACCAGGCTTTCCAGTGGAACGGGCATATCCGTCAGCAGCATGTACTGCACCCTGTTCATGCCTTGTGAGGATCAGTTGTATCTCCTTGTTATCATAGAGGAGATCAAAAATGCCGAGTACCACCCCCCCTGGGTAACCAAAGATGTGTCTGACCCCTTCCTTTTTCAGGCACTCAATAACTATTTCTGCTCCTGTTTTTCTCATAGTAATTTTTTATTTTAACTTAAAAGGATTGTTTATATCCACTACCCGCAATAGAGCCCAGATTTGCTGATAGAATTTCAATCAAAACTCTGGAAGGCTTGGGGATCGGAAGTTAGAATAATCTTGTGTCTGAGTAAAATATATGGGGTATGGTGAAAGACTCAAAGAATGAAGGAGAAGGAGATGCAAGGAGATGAGGGAGTTTACGAGAAAGTAGGAGAAGAGGTATTCAGGAAGGCTCATAATCACACCTCGTAGGTGTGACTGTCAATAAACTCTCTATGCCAGAGTTCGAGCATCAGGAGATTATACAACTGGTACTGCCAGTTCCAGCGTCCTGAGATATGCTCATCTATCATCTCCCTTATAAACTCCTCCCTGAAGTACCCCCTCTCTACACTCCTTCTGTCCAGCAACAGGTCATAGAGCATATCCTTTAACTCGGTCCTGAACCACTGAGCAAGAGGTACCCCGAACCCCATCTTCCCCCTCCTCAGAATACCCTCAGGCAGTTTATCCCTGAAGAGTTCTCTCAGGATAACCTTTGTCGTTCCCCCTGAGAGTTTCCAATCTGCAGGAAGTCTCGCCACAAACTCCATCAATCTGTGATCAAGAAAGGGCGAACGGGCCTCAAGGGAGTTGGCCATAGAGGCTATGTCTATCTTGACAAGGAGTGTCTCTGGCAGGTACAGGTTCACATCTGTATAAAGGAGTCTGTCCAGGAGGTTATCCGCCTCTGCCTCATGGAACCTCTCTGCAATGATATCCATCGAGTCAGCATTCCTGACCGCAGTCAAAAACTCTTCTGTGTAAAGTTTCTCCTTTGTGGCATTTCTGAAGTGGCAGATCCAGTTCGCATTCCTGATCTCAGGAGCACAGGAAATGGCCTCACTGAACCTCTTCATCCTCCACAATAAGCCAAGGGGATTGGAGGTTGCAGGCAGAATCCTGCTCAGACCTGAGAAGATCACCTTCCTCAGGGGTCCAGGGATGATATCAAACCTCCTTGCCAGCAGTCCGGCCCTGTATCGTTCATACCCTCCGAAGTTCTCATCACCTCCATCACCATTAAGGGCCACCTTTACGTGCTCACGCGCCAGTTTTGATACATAATAGGTGGGAATCGCCGATGGATCAGCAAAGGGTTCGTTGTAGTGCCACACCAACTTGGGCAGGACCTCAACCGCATCAGGCCGGACCTTGAACTCTGTATGCACTGTCTTAAACCTCTCTGCCACCGCCCTTGCGTACCGGAGTTCGTCGTATTCTTCCTCATAAAAGCCTATGGAGAACGTACGGACGGGTTCCTCCGCAACCTCACTCATCAATGCCACCACCACAGAGGAGTCAATCCCCCCACTCAGGAATGCACCCAGAGGGACATCACTTATGAGCCTTATCTTCACAGCCTCTCTAAGGAGGTCAAAGAGGTGCTCCTTCAGTGCCTGTCTGTCCCTCTCTGTGTTTGCAGGAAACTTAGGGATGTAACTGAGACGCCAGTATCTATTGATGTAGATCTTGCCTTCTCTGAAGAGAAGATAATGGGCAGGAGGGAGTTTTCGGATCCCCCTGAAGGCAGACCATGGTGAGGGTACGCTCTGGTATGTGAGGTAGTGGTGAATCGCTAACAGATCAGGAACCCTCTGGACTCTTGAGTCCTGAAGGATCGCCTTGATCTCGGAAGCAAAGATAAAACCTCTTTGATCGTGGTAATAATATAGTGGCTTCTTTCCCACCCTGTCTCTTGCAAGAAAGAGCATTCTCTCTTTTTCATCCCATATGCCGAAGGCGAACATCCCTCTGAGGTGGTGAAGGCAATCAACACCATACTCCTCGTACAGATGTAAAATCGTTTCTGTATCACTCCTTGACCTGAAGACATGTCCTTTAGACAGAAGGTCCTTCCTCAGTTCTGGAAAGTTGTATATCTCACCATTGTAAACGATCCAGACAGTGCCGTCCTCGTTGGACATTGGCTGTCGTGCATGCTCTGTGAGGTCAATAACAGAAAGCCTCCTGTGCCCAAGCCCCACTGAAAGCCCCTCTGGATAGTTTTTTGTCCAGACACCTTCATCATCAGGCCCACGGTGCACAAGCACAGAGGCCATCCTCTTCAGGAGGTCCTCCCCAACAGGGCCTGAATCAAGACTTATCTTTCCACAGATCCCGCACATACCTATGCCTCAAACATCTCATCAAAAATCACCGAGGAGTGATAAACAAAGTATACGGGGGTGGAGTCTATCTGTCTTGTGCCGCTAAGGCTGTCATTAAAAATAAAGGCCCTCCGTGGATGGTATTTTTCAATAAAATTATACATGGCCTTGCCTGTTTTGTATCCACCAAGTGCTGACTTCACTTCAACTGCCACCCTATCATCTACAACAAAGTCCACCTCTGCTCCTGATTTGGTCCTCCAGAATTTGACTGACCGCTCCTTCTTGAGCAATTCAGAAAGGATAAAGTTTTCAAATAAAAATCCCCTGTCTGCTCTTGAATCCAGACCTCTAAAATCGCCCACAATTGCATTTCTCAAACCTGTATCAAGAAAATAGACCCTGGGATTCTTTACAATCTCAGTCCTTTTATTCTGAAAAAATGGTCTTATGAGTTTGACCACATAGGTCTTCTCCAGAAGATTAATATACTTCTTCACCGTTGCTGCACTCTGCTCAGTAGTTACAGTAAGTTCATTGTAGGACACTAAACTTCCTGCCTGAAGGGAAAGTGCCTTGAGAAGATTGAAGACCCTGTAGTCCTCTGAAATACCCATTATGTCCTTAACATCTCTAAGAAGGAAGATATTCATTATATTCTTCAGGATCAGTTTTTTCTCCTCAGCATCCTCTGCACTTACCACCCGTGGATACCCACCATAAAGGACAAACTCCTCCAGAAGTGCCTTAATACTCTTCAGCACTGCACTGTCTATCCTCTCCTTCCAGCCCACATTCAGGCAGTAATCATAAAGTTCAGGGGCCTTAAACCTGAAGAACTCCCTGAAACTAAGGGGATATAAAGTGAAGACCAGCAGCCGTCCAACCATAAACTTCACTGCCTTTATGGTCAACTCAAGCACAGATGAACCAGATACTATAATCTTTTTGTCACTGACAGTATCATATATAAATTTCAGGGCCTGCCCTCCCTCACTGGCATAGTGAAACTCATCGATAAAGATGAATCTATAGGGTTTGATATATATATCAATAAATGCCTTCATATCCCTTTCAAAGAGCGCCCTTATATCTACATCCTCAAAGGTAATAAATATAGAATCCTTGAGTTCGTTGTGTATTCTCTTGAGAAGGGTCGTCTTGCCTGCCTGCCTTGGGCCCACAAGGGCAATCACTTCAGGGGCCTTAAGATACCTCCTAATTAACCCTTCTAAATCTCTGCTAATATACATAAATAACCCTGCTATTTTATAAATATAAATTTAAAATAGCAGACTTATTTCAAAAAAGTCAAAGGGGCAATTTTATGTATTTACTTGGTGAAGACTATCCCTTTTGACCCACATCCTGTTAAAGGGATAAAGCAACACCGTTGAGACAATCCTTTTAAATGGACTCAACTCTTTTTTCCACCTCTCATCACACCGGATTTCAGTAATCCTTTTAAACTTTATGATGTTGCCGTCAATGTTGTGATATTCTGACTCTGCCATTTTATCAAGAAATCTCTCCTCTGATATGTGGATACCAAGTCTTTCGTTGAGAAACTTGATGTATCTTTTAGGCTCCTGACAGAAGAGATTGTAACTTATATGGATCGCCCGAGGGTTGCCCTTTATCAGTCTCTTAGAAACAAAACAGGTCAGGACCCACTGGAGCATTGCCGTAAAAAAACCTACTTTCTGGCCCATTCTCAATCTTGAGTTTATTACCCCTCTGCCGTCTCTTACCAAAAGGATAGGATAGACCTCAATATCTGAACTCTTAAGAAGATAAAAAAGCCTCAGAAATGATTTTGAGGAGTCCAGAATGTAAACGAGTTCAGGTTTTACCTGTCTGGCCTTTTGGTATATCTCTTTTAGAAGACCCTGAGTATCATCAACATTGCCCGTTTTCTTAGGAACCAGAAATGGCATAATGGCATATAAGATTATCTTTATAACCTCTCTTTTCGGAAACCTTAGCCTTATTTTGAAATCATCTTTCTGGTTTATCTCCTTCCAGAAAGAACACTCCTCAAAGGGCCTTTTACATGTGCATATAAAGGAGCGTTCAACCTCATCAATCTGCTCCTTGTTTCTGTAAACAGAATAAAAATACAACTCCCCCACACTGAAAACCTCAGGAGCACTTCCTATTATAAGGTCCAGAAGTGTGGAACCACTATGTTCTATGCCTACTATGTAAATTAACTTTACCTTATTCTTCATAGATCTGCTCCAAGACTCTCTCGTATTCCTTCACTATCCTTTTCACATCAAATGCCTCGGCCTTCCTTCTGGCATTGGCACCCAACTGTACCCTCAACTTCTCATCTTTAAGCAGTCTCTCTATTGCACTTGCAAGGGCCTTTTCATCTCTGGGAGGGACAAGTATTCCATCCACACCATCAGTAATCAACTCCTCTGGCCCTGTAGGGCACCTTGTTGCAACAGAAGGCACCCCCAGGGCCATGGCCTCAAGCAGTGCATTTGGGAAACCTTCATATAAAGACGAAAGGACGAAGACAGTAGAACTTGCAAGATATTTGTATGGATTCCTTTGAAACCCTAAAAAAAGGACTCTGTCATTAAGTTTAAGTTTTGAGGCAAGGCATTTCAATTCTTGTTTAAGATGTCCTTTCCCCAAGATAACCAATCTCAAGTTTAGTCCTTTCTGTATAAGGATATGTGTGGCTTTTATTAGATACTCAAATCCCTTCTGAGGAGTTAGTCTTCCAATTCCGATAATTACAGGTATCTTATTGAATGAAACATATTCTTCCTCAAGGGGTTCTCTACTTAATTTAAAAATCTTCTCTCTATCAACTGGGTTATATATTACTTCAACCTTCTTAGAAGGCATATTAAAAATTTCTATAAACTGCTGTTTCATTTCTTTTGAGTTTACAATAAGTCTGTTACATTTAGAATAGAACATTTTGATGCTTAAAAACCTTAAAAACTCAATAATCCTCCCCTCTGAAGACCCTTTTATACTATATCTTTCGCTTATCAGAACTGGAGGCTTATGTTTGCTGATAAATCTTGAGATTAACGAAATAACATTTGGATACCACATAAAACTTATTACAATATCAGGCCTTACTTTATTAAAAACTTTGGCCAGTTCTGTAAAAATCAACCACTGAAGCCCTGGTGTCTTATGAATTTTCTTCTTTAATGAATAGACCTCCACATAAGTGGGTAGATCTCCTAAATAGTCACCACTCTTATCAAAAACAACCAATTGAAAACTGTATCTCTCTTTATTAAGGTGTCTTATAATATTAACTACCACTCTCTCAGCCCCACCTCCACCTAATGAGGGGACAACAAACATAACCTTTTTCACAGTTTCTTTCCTCTCATACATATCTGACTCAGACCACTTAGACCTTCTTCAAATAGTTCAATTTCTGTAAAACCTGCTTCCTTAAACCATTTGAAGACCTCAGGCCATGTGTGCTTCCATTGATACTTAGGTGTATACCAGTCAAATGTATCAAGCCACCTCCACCTCCAGTCAGGCCAGTTCGCAGTTGGTAAGAGCGCCTGAGCAACCTTACCAAAGAAAGGAATCTTATGTATATAGTAAAGAGGTATTGCGATTGACGAGAGATAATACATTAATCTTATTGGCAATTTAGTGGTTATCTTTCTCCATATATCACTGAAGTAGTGATGATATCCTCTTCCATATATAAAAACTGCAAACTCACCACCTTTCTTAAGATATGGGACCACTGCCATAAATGCCTTTTTGGTGTCAGGAGTATGATGAAGAACACCAATTGAATACATATGGTCAAAAGTTTCGTGTCTGAAGGGCAGATTAAAAAGGTCTGCCTGAATTATATGGACATTTTCACGTGCCCCAATATTTTTGTATGCTGCATCTACAGCATAACTGAGGTCAATACCTATTACTTCCCCACCCCATCTTGAGACAACATCAGCAAACCTGCCAGCCCCTACGCCAACATCCAATACCAACTTCCCCTTGAGGTCTTCAGGCTTCCATCCAGTCTTCCACTTAAAAGTTCTCTCTGACTCATCAGTATCATTAAGGATATCCATCTGGACATCATGAAATTTATTCCACTCAAAACTGAAAGTGTCAACATATTTATCCGTGTCAATAAAACGAGGAACCCCCTTTATTATCTTGTAAGTAGATTTACAATTTACACATATCAAAACACCTTCAGTTATTTCATTATCCTTTTCATTATAATCCTCTCCTAATCTCAGTTCCTCATTACATGAAGGACATACAAGATGCTTTAATATCTTCAATTTCATTTCTTTCTCCTTCCATTTTTTGTAGCATATACTTCAATGAATAATCCTCTTTTCAACAGAAGGTCCGCTAAAAATAAAACAATATAATGAAAAAAATACTCAGACCCTGGAATCCGCCTGCTTTTTCCTTTTAAATAAGATTTCCAGGTTTTGAGATTTTCCACCTCAAAACCGTATCTAATAAGAAGAGTTGTGATTGCATTCGGGTTATAAAAATAAGGATGATGGATTGAATAGACCGAAAAGGGTTTTCGCTTAAGAATTCTTAAATCCATATAAATATTGTCAAACTGATTTGGAACCTCTAAAACAAAAAGTCCATTATCATTAAGCAAATCTCTAACCCTTTCAAGACATTTTCCAGGTTCTAAAAAATGTTCAAAAACATGGTGCATGTGTATTACATCAAATCTTTCGTTTATATCTAATACAAGGAAGTCTCCTTGAATAAGGTCAATCCCATACCTTTCTTTTGCCCTCTGACAGGCCTTAAGAGAGGGTTCTATGCCTGTAGCATCTATCCCCGTCTTTCTTGCCTCATTGACAAACTCTCCTGTTGCAGCACCAACATCTAAAAGCCTGATTTTCCGATTGTTGAAATACTTGAGGATTTTTTTTATTCTTTCTCTGTAGTGTCTTAGCCTCTGAACAACCACCTTTTCATAATCCTGTGGTATCTCGTCAAAATATGACAATTTATATAATTCTGAATATTCCTCAACCGACATCATCGGATAGAGCCACCTAAGACCACACTGTCTGCACCTTTTTACATTAATATCTTCGGGTAAATCCAAAAATCTCTTTGCAGTCTCATCATACTCGGTGAGAGCATTATCGCATATGACACATTCTTCAATCTTTATACTCATTGAATTTCATTTAACCAAAAAGACAAATCTTTATCAATCAATAGACCCAACCGCTCAATTTCCTCTTTAAATTCTAAAAGCAGTCTTTTCCTCAACTCTGGGGCCATTGGTTTTCTTTGCTCATAAACAATACTAAGTCTTCGCAGGCTATTGTATAGAGAATCTCTCATCTCTTTAGAAGGAATAAGTAATCTACTTATTTTTTGTAGACTCATCGGTGGGGGGAAAAATATCTTCCTTAATAGTTTATTGCGAAGTCTCTTGTTAGGGTTGACTATCTTAAATCCAGGCTGAAATGACTCATCAACCTCAAGAAACTCAAGGGTCTCCTTATATACTCCTGCAGTATCTTTTTTGAAATCATCAAAGACAATTATATGAATTTTTTCTCTATCAAAATGTCTCATAAATCGCTCAACTTGAACACTAAATCTTGCCATTTCTCGATAAAACAAAAACTCCACAGGCCACCTGCTTTCTGGAACTCTCAACCCTTTCTTACGGTCT
>WGER01000039.1 GCA_015492645.1 Nitrospirota bacterium | reverse complement strand
GTCAACCATTCCTGCCTCGCTGTAGGCGAGCACCAGACCGGCAAGGGCATCAACATGTTCAGGGTTAATCACTATCGCCTTGCTGAACTCGTTTATTGCATCGAAGTGTCTGCCCTGATAGAGGAGACTGTAACCGAGTCCGTTATGATAATCCGCCTCCTGGGGGGAGAGTTTAACAGCCTTTTTAAAGAACGGATATGCCTCTCTGGGTCTTCCAGTCTGAAGGAGTGTTGCCCCGTATAGATAAAGTATCTCTGGTTCATCTGGCCACCTGGCAGTTGCATCCTTCAGAAGGGTCTCTGCTTCTTGATATTTCTGTTCATTTAGGAGTTGGGATGCCACTTTAATGAGAGATTCCTTGTCCGATGGGCCTTCTTTCTCCTCTTTTACCTCATGCTTTCTTTCTTCCAGTATTTCAGGTCTGTAGAGTTTGACAATCCTGTGGTCCAGCACATAGGCTGAAAGGACTACAGCGCCCGGTGTCCTCTGTTTTATCCTTCTTAAGAGGCTGAAGGCGTCCCTTTTCCGCTCAAATCTGCCAATCCTTACAGTAAAATATCCCTTCACCTTCTCAATCCTGAGATAGGGTAGTGTATCTGGTGGGAGGACCTTGAGGAGTCTATTATATGCCTTTTCTGCCAGTTTGAGTGATTTGAAACTTCCAACCTGCAGTGTATAATAGAGTTTCTCTGCAGAGGATGGACTGACAAAAGAGAACAGCAGGAAAGAGATCAATATGCTCCTTTTCATTACCCCCTCTTATTTTTATGTCTCTCTCTTCTGAAGGGCTGTCTCTTTAATGCCCCTTGCGAGTTCCTCCAGTTTCTTCAATCTTCCCACCTCTCCTATCGCAATAAGGGTGTCCCCTTCCCTGATCACAGTGTTATGCATAGGGTTAAATCTCATATCACCCCCTGACCTCTTTATCGCAACTATGATGACCCCGAGTTCTCTGCCGATCCCGCTCTCATGTATTGTCTTCCCTGCAATGGCCGAACCCTTCTCGACTCTTATCTCCTCCATCTGGAGTTCAATATTGCCCGTCCTGGTTGCAAACTCAATAAAGTCAACAACAGCGGGTTTCAGTATAGAATGGGCTATCCTCAGCCCCCCTATGTGGTATGGTGAGATGACCCTGTCTGCACCTGCCCGGAGGAGTTTCTGTTCAGAGCCCTCATCACCTGCCCTTGCCACTATTGTGAGTTTTGGATTCAGCCCTCTTGCGCTCAAGACCACAAAGAGGTTCTGGGCATCTGTGGATAACACCGAGACAAGTCCTCTTGCCCTTTCAATACCGGCCCTCAGCAGGTTCTCATCCCTGGTGGCATCTCCATAGATGAAGATGGTATCATCATCTGCGTCTATTTCCTGGGGTTCCTTCTCTATTACCACATATGGGAGCCCATAGTGCCTAAACTCCTTACAGATTATCCTGCCCATCCTCCCATATCCACATACTATATAATGGTCTCGGAGTGACTTCAGTCTCTTTTCCATCCTTCTCCTCTCAAAGACGCCCTGTAGTTCTCCTTCCAAGATGACCTTTATCCCATTATTTATAACATAAAAGATAACACCTATGCCAAAAAAGACGAGAAAAAGGGTGAACCATCTGCCCTTCAGGGTAAGGGGATGGACCTCCTGGAAACCGATGGTGGTGAGGGTTATAATGGTCATGTAGAGGGAATCAAAAAAACTCCAGCCCTCTATCACCATATATCCAATGGTGCCTGTCAGCAGGACCACTACAACCATGAGGGCTGACAGCAGTGCCCTACCTCTTATTGAACGAGATTCCCATCTCATTCAGTTTATTCCTCATGTTTCTGATGTGAGAGCCCTCCCAGTAGACCCTGCCACAGCCAGGGCAGAGGAAGAACTCCTCTCTGTGGAACCAGACATAATCAGGGACCAACTCCTTCACCTCGGTCTTGGAGACCTCCTTCAGGAGTCGATTACACTCCATACACCTCTTCTGCTGCGTCTCATCGGGAGGTGGAAATCTCTCAATCACCTCTGAGAGTTGCTCCTTTAGTGTTTCTGAATTCAACAGCAGACACTGAACATCAAACCTCTTCGGGATCCCCCTGTCCCTTGTGATAAGGGTCCTTCCCTCCGCCCTTGCTATCCTTACCAGATGGCTGTCCTCTATGTCCCTGAAGTAAAGGACGTCGTATCCAAGGAATCTGAGCCATCTGGCAAGCCGGCCCAGCATTGCATCAGCAATGAACCTCATTGCCTTCGGGCCTCTCTCATACCCTCTTTTATGATAATTGCGAATACCGCTGTCAACCCCAGAAGTATCCCGAGGGGAGATACGAGTTTGAGGTAAAGCAGTATCGCCAGAATGACGAACAGGGCAAGTAGTCTGAGCATACTGAAAAAGAGGAGTTTTCCCTTCGCCCCTTCTGCAGAGGAAGGGTTAACAAGGGCTGTGACCCCCCACTGGATCGCCCTCAGGTTCACAAGGGCGAGGAGGCCACCAACTATTACTCCCAGAGGCATCCTCCTGTAATCGATGAAGGCACCTATAATAGCCAGTCCAATTATAAGATAGATGCTCTGACGATTAATCCTCTTTATCATTTCCATTTTCCTGGCTCCTTGCAAACCTTAAGAGTTCTCTGAAGCCTGCTATGATACCGAGTATCAGGAAGATGATCTTGAGGTAAGGTGATGTCCCGAGCAATTTGTCAAGGCCGTATCCAATAGCAAAGCCTATAAATGTTGCAGCAACGAGGTTGAGGGGTATGGTGCTCGCCTCAAGCAATGTCCTCCAGAAGGTCTTTTTTTCCTCTTCACCCATAAAGCAGGTCTTCGTAGTCTGATGTGACTATCTCTTTAAGGGCCCGTGCAACCTCTTTAAAGAAGAGTGTCTGGGCCTTTTCTGAAACCCTGTCACAGAAGAGGGGGACCCACTTGATGATATGGTCTTCAAAAAATGTGGTCAACTCATCCAGCATCTCATTCTCGATCAGGTAACTAACGAAGAGGAGTTCCAGACTGAGGTGGTCAGCCGGCAGGTTTACGTACTCCTGGAGACTCAACCCGCAGGCCTGGTAGAAGTCATTCACCTCCTGGGTGACCTGTCCCCAGAGCGAAGGTCCCTCCTCCGCAGGATAGTTGTAAAGGGATTCATAGGGTAGTACGGCCTCTTCGGTCTCACTGAAGAGTTTCAGATAGTCTTCCACAATGTCAGACAGGGGGTCTTCAACCCTGATCTCGAGTTCCTCTTCCACTTCCTGGAGGACCTCGTTGTTTGGCTGATGGATAAAAAGAGATGCAAGGACCTTGTAAACCCTGGCTATTTCGCTGTAGTAGTTGTCTATCGGCATCTCTACGCCTCTGTCCAGTTGATCATCTCCTCTATTGTAATACAGACTGACTCTGAGAGACTATTGAGGTTGTATCCTCCCTCCAGTGCAAATATCACAGGACGGTTCTCTGCTGCCCTGAGTATCCCTCTCACAATCGTCTTCATCCCCTCTGCGGTCACATTCATTGCTGAAAGGGGGTCTTCCAGCCTGAGATCGTACCCTGCAGAGACCATGATCATGTGGGGCTTAAAATCCCTCACCAGTTCGGGCAGTACATCTGTATATACCTCAGAGTACTCCCTGTCCCCGCTCCCTGCAGACAGGGGTACATTGTAGGTAAACCCCTCACCGGGCCCCTCTCCCCTATCCTCTCTTCTTCCAGTACCCGGGTAGTGGGGATACTGGTGGGTGCTGAAGTAGTAGACGGTGTTGTCCCTGTAGAATATCTCCTCTGTACCATTGCCATGGTGGACATCGAAGTCTACAATAAAGACCCTCTCGTATCCCCTCCTCTGGGCCTCTCTCGCTCCCACAGCAATATTGTTGAATATACAGAACCCCATCGCCCTGTTCGGTGTTGCGTGATGCCCCGGGGGTCTGACTGCTGCAAAGGCCGCTTGATAACCCTCCTCAGCACACAGCCTCACGGCCTCCACCACAGCGCCTGCAGCATGCATTGCCGCCTCCAGGGACCCATCAGAGAAGTATGTGTCAGGGTCAAGGTAGCCAGGGGAGGCATTTCTTATCCTATGGACATACTCCCTCTCATGGACCGCCTCTATCTGGGCATACTCAGCCCCTGGTGGTTCCAGTACGGTGAGCCTCTGCCAGAGGGACTGCTCCTTCAGCCCCTTCAGGATGGCCCTCAACCTGTCAGGGTTTTCAGGATGCCAGTGAGGCGAACGATGTCTCAGGAAGATATCGGAGTAAAGAAAGGCCACCTTACCCATCCTCGGATACCTCCATAGGTATCTCTTCAGCCCTGCCGTCCTTTATCCGGAACGCCTTCACCTCGGGCATTCCACCCATCAGACTGATTATCACATAGGCGACATCATCGTAGAAGGCAAGGTCTATATCCTTCCTGGAAGGGTAGGGGCCTGCGACAGGATGTGAATGGTATATGCCGAGCATCTTAAGCCCCTTCTGTCTCATATCCTTCATCACCCTGAACTGCTCCTTGGGGTCCATAAAGTAACTGACTGGAGAGTGTTCTGTATTCGTCATCCTGTAGACCTCTGTCACCTCTTGGCCTCTGCCTGCCAGTATTCCGCAGACCTCCTCCGGGGCTCCCTCCTCTGCATGTCGGAGCATATCCTCAAGGTGTCTCCTGCCTATTCTGAGGGTCTGCATTGCTATTATGGGTAAGGGGTGTAGAGTTCAAGACCCGCCCTTTCATCAAAGTTCATCATCACATTCATATTCTGTACAGCCTGCCCTGAGGCGCCTTTCATGAGGTTGTCTATCGCGGTTACCACAATCACCCTTCCGGTCCTCTCATTCACCTTCAGTCCTATGTCACAGAAGTTTGTCCCCCTTACATTCTTTACATCAGGCATCACCCCATCCTCGTGCAACCTGATAAATGGCTCTTTATCGTAGGCATCCCTGAACATATCGATAACATCATCGGTGCTGAGGGCCTTTCTGAGTTTCAAATATACAGTGGTGAGTATCCCCCTGTTCAGCGGGATGAGGTGAGGTGTGAACTCGACCTTCACCTCAGTGCCCACCATCTCAGAGAGCCTCTCCTCTATCTCCGGGGTGTGTCTGTGGGTGGTGACCCCATAGGCCCTGAAGGCCTCGTTAACCTCACAGTAACTGAATGAGACATCGCCTCTTCTGCCTGCCCCAGAGACACCTGACTTGGAGTCTATGATGATCTCACCTGTATCCACAACCCCTGCCCTCAACAAGGGATACATCCCGAGGAGGGCACCTGTGGGGTAACAGCCAGGGTTTGCCACAAGCCTTGTCCCCCTTATTCTGTCTCTGTAGAGTTCAGGCAACCCATACACAGCATGCTCAAGCAGTTCCTCTGAGGTGTGTTCGGTCTGGTACCAGGCCCTGTAGGTCTCAGGGTCCTTCAATCGGTAGTCTGCAGAGAGGTCTATTATGTATCTTCCCCTTTCGTAGAATCGGGGTATCCATCTCTGTGAGACTCCATGTGGTAGTGCGAAGAAGAATAGGTCCGCCTCCTTCCAGAGTTCTTCTTCCTCTATTGATCTGAAGGACAGTTCTGTGATGCCCCTCAGGTGAGGGAAGAGATCACCTACACTTTTGCCCCTGGACCTCTCGGATGTTACAGCAACAACACTTACATGGGGATGTCTCAGCAGAAGCCTGAGTAATTCAGCCCCTGTGTATCCACTGCCCCCACATATAGCGACCTTCAGCATTACCTCTTTGAGTACTGGAATCTCTTTCTCGCACCAGCAAGGCCGTACTTCTTTCTCTCCTTCATTCTGGGATCTCTTGTAAGGAGTCCCTCTTTCTTTAATTTTGGCTTCAGGTCCGAGTCGACCAGCAGGAGTGCCCTCGCAATACCGTGTCTGATAGCGCCTGCCTGTCCTGACAGCCCACCTCCTCTCACATTCACCTGGACATCAAACTTGCTGTGCATACCCACCAGTTCAAGGGGCTGGCGGATTATCATCCTGAGGGTCTCGCGGGGAAAGTACTCCTCAATCGGTTTCTTATTGACAATAATGTTGCCAGAGCCTGGCTTCAGGATCACCCTTGCTACTGAGGTCTTCCGTCTGCCTGTGGCACGATAAGTTATTTCACCCATAGGTCTTACTCCTTCTTTCATTTTATAACTCCAGAGGCTCTGGTTTTTGAGCAGTATGGGGATGCTCCGGGCCTCTGTATACCTTCAGTTTCTTGATAAGACGCCTTCCAAGCCTGTTCTTTGGCAACATTCCCCAGACCGCATCTATTATTACCTGTTCCGGCCTCCTCTGGAGCCTGTGTCTTACAGTTTCGGCCTTCAATCCTCCTGTATAACCAGTGTGATGATAGTACACCTTCTGGTCCAGTTTCTTGCCGGTTAGCCTCACCTTCTCGGCATTCACAACTATTATGAAGTCTCCGGTATCAATGTTAGGTGTAAACTGTGGCTTGTGCTTGCCACGGAGATAGGTGGCGATCCTGCTGGCAAGCCTGCCGAGCACCTTGTCAGTCGCATCCACTACATACCACTTTCTCTCCACCTCTGTCTGCTTCGCAAACTTCGTTGTTTTCACTTTAAACCTCCCGTGGATTTAACCATGAATTTCCAGAAATTATAATATATAAAAAGAACAAAGGTCCTGTCAAATGGTTAGACCCCACCCAAAATCCGAAATAGAGAGGACTACAATGGTAGGATTTGACTTTTTATTTCAAAAGAGTCAATGACAGGAGACTAATCAGTAGTCACTATAAAACAAAAGCACTCCTGTGAGATAATTTTTGAATATCACTGAGTTGCGGTAGTCACTAAAAGCGTTGACAAGTGACCTTCCGGCTTTAGCAACTACGCTACTTCATCTATCACCTCCCCTCTATTATGAAGATATTGCTTACAG
>WGER01000038.1 GCA_015492645.1 Nitrospirota bacterium | reverse complement strand
TTCTTGCTTAGTATCTAATATAATCCGTAATAAAGGAGAAGAGATATATCTGTGGCATGGATAAACTTAAAGTTTATTTTTAAGAATGGCAAAAAAGTACTTGACATTATGTTCTTTTTTTGTTATAAATAATACATGCCTTTTGGTCAGAAGGCACCTATAGGTCTTGATATTGGTACAGCCAGTATAAAGGTATCTCAACTCAGGGAGAGAAAGGGGGGGTATGATCTCGAGGTCTTCGATATTCTGCCACTGCCACCGGAGTTAATAGTTGACGGTGCGATCATTGACTCCCTTCGTGTAATAGATGCGATCAGAGAGATCATCAGAAAGGCGAAGATAAAGACGAAGGATACTGTGCTGTCTGTATCAGGACATTCTGCCGTTATTGTAAAGTTGATTACGCTACCCGAGATGACCGAGGAAGAACTGGAAGAGTCTATAAGGTTTGAGGCAGAGCAGTACATCCCCTTTGACATCAACGATGTGAGCATAGATTTTCAGATAATAGGCCCCAAGGAAGAGCCGGGCCAGATGGAGGTGCTCCTTGTCGCGGTCAAGAGTGACATCCTGAATGATTACATAGCAGTGGTTAGGGAGGCCGGGCTGAATCCTGTTGTGGTGGATGTTGACTTCTTTGCACTTGAGAACATCTTTGAGGTGAATTATGAGATAGAGCCTGGCAGGATTGTGGGACTTGTTGACATAGGTGCCAGTTCTATAAAGATGAATATCCTCAAAGGAGGGACCCCCGCATTTACCAGGGATACCCCAACAGGGACCAATATCCTTGTGGAGGCGCTGCAGAGGGAGTTTGAGTTGTCCTATGAGGTGGCCGAAAGGCTCCTGAGGGGTGAGGCAGTGGAAGGTGTGATGGAGGAAAGCGCCGAGCAGATAGTGATGGAGACATCAGAGGAACTGATAACAGAGATCAGCCGTTCTATCGACTACTTCAGGACCTCCATGACAGGAGAGGATGTCTCAGAGTTGATACTGGCCGGAGGGGGTGCCCTTGTGAAGGGGCTTGCTGACAGGATCAGGGACAGGATAGGAGTGGAGGTCTCCCTCATTGACCCGTTCAGAAATATAACCATATCCAGAAAACTGGATGACGCCCACATCAGAGATATGGCGCCTCTGGCTGCTGTGTCTCTCGGGCTTGCCCTCAGGAGAGTGGGGGACAGATGATAAGGATTAATCTTTTACCTGAAAAGAAGAAGAAAAAGAAACCAAAGCCTGTCCCGGGCTTTATTGTAGCCGGTGCCATCCTCTCAACAGTTGCCTTAATTGTTGTGATCTTTGTCACATACAACGTGAAGGCAGAGTTGAAATCCTTGAGGGAGAGGTCTGCAAGGAACAAAGAGAGGATCACGGCACTCCAGAAGAGATTGAAGGAACTGAAAAACTATGAGGCCCTCCTGCAGAGTGTCCAGAAGAAGAAGGAGATCATTGTGAGCCTCAGAAAGAATCAGGAGATACCGGTGAGATTGCTGGATGATCTGAGCAGATACCTGCCGGATAGCGTCTGGTTCAAGAGCCTCCAGATGAAAGGCAAGATCGTGAACCTTGATGGGTTCGCCTTCACAAATTCAGACATTGTCAACTTTGTTAATAACCTCAAAAGGTCTGACCTTTTCAAGTCTGTCTCACTGCTTGAAACGAGGAGGCAGGAGATAACCGAGAAGGAACTGAAAGAGAAGATCACCGTCTATTACTTCAGGATGGTGCTGGAGGTGAAGGGGTAAAATGGCCCTGAAACTGAAGATAGACCTGAACAGGGTGCCTCCCTGGGGGAGGTATGCGATAGCAGTTGGGGTTCCGATACTCATCCTTGTAATCTTTTTCTTCTTCTACTGGCGCCCTGCCAGTGAGGAGATCAATAAACTGAAGAAGGAGATAGCCAAACAGCAGTCTGAGATAGAAAACGCAGAGGCAAAACTGAGAAAACTGCCTGAACTGAAGAAGAGATATGAAAAATTGAGTGAAGAACTGGAGTTGCTGAAGAGGCAGTTGCCAGAGGAAAAGGAGGTGACAAACCTGCTCAAACAGGTGTCAGACCTGGGTGTTGAGTCAGGTCTTGTCATCAGGTTGTGGAAGCCGGGTAAGAGGAGGCTCCATAAGAGTTCCATTGTCTATGAGATACCCGTTACGGTGGAGATGGTCGGGACCTATCACAACCTGGGAAGATTCTTCAGTGCACTGACAGGGCTTGACAGGATTGTGAACATCTCGGACCTGAAGATGGGGAATGCCAGACCTGCCACTGGAGAGGCGATCGTGGATATATCCTTTAATGCGAAGACCTTTTCTGCTGTGCCTGAGGAGGAATTGAAAAAGAAGGTAGCAAAAAAGAGAAGGAAGAGGAGAAGATGAGAGGATACCACCTGGCCGGATTATTTATCACTGTTGCGTTCATAGTGGGGTTGGTCCTGCCTGCAGGGGGGGTGAGTGCTAAAGAGGCATCCAGAAAGGCGGAGGATGTACTCTCCTCACCCAGAAAGGTCCTGAAGTATGATCCAGAGGGCAGGAGGGACCCATTCCTGTCAATGATTGCCATTACCAAGCAGAGGATAAAGCAGATGATCAAGAGGCGTAAAAGCCTTAACCCCCTTGAGAACTACGACCTTACAGATATAAAACTGCTCGGGATAGTATATGATGGCAGGGAATACTATGCCTCTGTCCTTCTTCCTGATGGGAAGGGGTTTACTGTGAGAGAGGGGATGAATATCGGGGTTAAAGGTGGGAAGATAATAAAGATACTGCCTGACAGGATGATAGTGAGGGAGTACATACCTGATATAAAGACAGGCCAGATGAGGCCTATGGATACGATTATGAAGCTTCATAAAGAGGAGGAATAAATGAAAAGGAGTGTCCTGTTTATAGTATTTTTGAGTTTGATCTTTGTCTTTGGATGTGCCGGTAAGGAGGCGGTGAAAAGGGCAGAGACCATACCAAAGGTAGAAGAGGCACAGGAGCAGAGGGCACCAGAGATTTCGGAACTCCAGGTGAGCAGGGATGAGATCCTGCTCCGTGCCGATGCCTCCTTTGAATACACCATGTACAGGCCAGATGACCCATTCAAGACGGTGGTGGAGTTGACAGGGGTGGTGCCTGGCAGATACGCCGGCAGGATTGAACCACCAGAGGGCAGATTCAGTGAGATCAGGCTCTCACATCTCAAACTCCCGGTAGAGGGAACACGTATTGAGATCACCATGTCAGAGCCTCTTCAGCCCCTTGCGGAGTACTCTTCAGGACAACTCCGACTCAGTCTGCCCGAAACTAAAGAGGAGGTCCCCATTGCTGAGGTGCCCAAGGAACTACCCCCCGAGGAGGTCTCTGTGACAGAAGAGGTCTCCATGCCTGAGCCGGAGGCGGAGTATGTGGAGGAGATAGGAGTTGGCAAGGAGAGGGGAGAGGTTGTTGTAGAGATAAGGGGTGATGGCAAACTCACCCCCGACATTTTCCCACTTGACGGCAGGCTTGTTGTCGACCTGCCAGGTGTCTCAATGAGGGCAGAACTGCCTCAGGAGGTCATGAAACCCCTGAAGGGTATAAGGTGGGGAGAGCACGAGGACAAGACCCGTATCGTCCTGGACATGGAACGTGATACAATCTATGATGTGGTCTCCCTCGGAGACACCATAAGGATCAGCCTATCCTCACCGACGCTACTCAGCGAGGCTACAGAGACAGCAGAGACACAGCAGTCAGAGGCCCCGACCGAACAGACCCCCACGGCCACCAACGGGGAAACCAGAAAAGAAATCACCCCGCTGGAGGGGAACAGATATACCGGACAGAGGATCTCCCTGGACTTTCAGGATGCTGATATCGTGCCTATTTTCAGGCTCCTGGCGGATGTGAGTGGATACAACATAGTGGTTGACCCGAAGGTGAAGGGGAAGATAACGATGAAACTGATAAATGTACCCTGGGACCAGGCCCTTGACCTGATACTGAAGACCCACGGGCTTGACAAGGTGGTGGAGGGCAATATCATAAGGATTGCACCCGCAGAGAAGATAGCCAAGGAGAGGGAGGCAAAGGCAAAACTCCTGGCAGCCCAGAGGAAGGCAGAGCCACTGATAACAAGGGTTTTCCCGATCAGTTACGCAGATGTCAACAAGGTGAAAGACGCCATTAAAAATGCGAAGATTCTCTCTGAGAGGGGCAGTGTGAGCGTGGATGACAGGATAAGTTCTATAATAGTGAAGGACATAGAGAGCAATATGCCGAAGATAGAGGAACTGATAAAGACCCTGGACAGGCCCACTCCACAGGTGATGATAGAGGCCCGTATAGTGGAGGTGAATACGAATGTCTCCAGGGAGTTCGGTATAAGGTGGGGTCTAAATACCAACACCTATGATAAACTGATCAACATCGGAGGGCTCACCCCTTATATGGTAGACTTTCCCTCAGGGGCGGGTCCTGGTTCAGGCTCAGGGATTACCTTCGGTTTTCTGAACAAGGCGAGGACACTCGGACTCGACTTGGAGATATCGGCCCTTGAGACATCGGGTAACCTGAAGATAGTCTCAAACCCCAGGATCATAACAGTGGACAACCAGGAGGCATTCATATCCCAGGGCAAGAGCATCCCTGTCAGGAGGCTTACATCAGAGGGGACCGTATCCACGGAATTCAAGGACATAAAACTGGAACTGAAGGTGAAGCCCCATATAACGCCTGACGGTTCGATAATCCTGAGTGTGGAGGCGAAGAAGGAGGAACTGGACCCAACGGTGCCTTCTGTTGAGGGTGTGCCGGGCACTGACAAGAAGGAGGCGAAGACGAATGTGATCATCAAGGACGGGGAGACCCTTGTGATAGGAGGCATTTACAAGACCCAGGAGAGCGACTCCTCATCAGGTGTACCGGGGGCGAAGGACATACCGATCCTCGGCTGGCTCTTTAAAAACAAAAAGAAGGACCGTCTTACCAATGAACTCCTCATATTTATTACACCCAGGATAATAAAACCGCCTGTGAAGGCAGAAAGTATAGAATAGACAGGAGGAATGAGATGAGAAGGATTTATAGGTATCTTCTTTTGTTGTCCATTGTGGTGTTGCTCTTTGGTTGCGGAGGCGCCGGACCCGGTTCACCTGGCAGTGGAGGATTCGAGGAAGTTGGTGCCTATATAGATGTGGTGGGCGCCTCGCATACTGACCCGGCAGGTGACCACGGTGATGTCTGGCAGATGGACCTCACGCAGACCGTCTGTGACCCGGGCCCCCCTGCAGTGCTGGAGGCATGGGGAGACGACCTGGCGGTGCTCACCTTCAGGGCCACCTCCTATGATCCGAACAATCCCGGGGGAACCATGTACATCACCCGTTACAGGGTGGAGTTCATCCCGCAGAACTTCAACTTCGGTCTTCCCCCTGTGGTGGAGTACGACCTCACCACGAGCCTTGCCATCGAGCCTGACGGAGACGATGTGCAGGGCACATTCATGGTCCTGAGGAACAGGGACAAGACAGAGATAGCAGAGGCGATTGAGAACGGTATATTCACACCCTCTGACTGGCCCTTGACCTACGACATGAAGTTGACCTTCTATGGAGTTGACATGTATGGAAACGATTTCCACTTCACATGGCATAGGTCAATATTCATGGACCACTATAACAACTGTTAGTGTCAGGAATGGTAAATACAGTAAAGGGAGGATATAAATGAGGAGAGTCCTTTATCTGATAGGAGTACTGGTCTTATTTGCGGGATTCGGGATCATACTCAACAGTTGTGGAGGGGGAGCAGGGGATGATTATACCCCTCCAGGGTTAAATCCAGGACAGCCTGCTGAACTGAGGCTTTACCCTGACAGGAATGTTGCCCAGACAGGCACTTATGTCACCCTCAGGGCATTCCTTTATGATGCCAACGGCAGGCCTGTGACGGGTCATGTGGTGAACTTCACCAATCTCTCCATCTACGGCATCCTGAGCAGTACCACTGCCACCACCGATGAGTTTGGTGTTGCAAAGGTGAATATCCGCTCCACCACTGACGGGATCGCCACCGTGGTGGCAGAGAGCAGTGCCCTCAGGGACAGAAGGAGTATCGTCTTTACTTCCAATGACACTGTGAGGGGGCTTATCGTATTCCCGATATCAGTTGTAGTGGATGTGGATGGAGATGGCGACGGCGTCTACAACGAACCCGATGACCTGAACATGTTCCAGGGCGCAGGGGACGACACTGTACTGGTGAGGGCCACGGTCTCGGTCTTCGGACAGGTGCTCTCGGGTGTGGAGGTGACCTTCACTGCTGATCATCCTGACGCCTACTTCCCAGACGGAACAGACACCGACAACGACGGTAAGGGGGACTACAGGACCACCTATACGGACGCCTATGGGCAGGCCTATGCAACGGTGAGGATTGACCCTGACCAGATCACCTATATCACCACACTGTTCAATGTCTATGCCCAGACAGGGCTGATATATGTCCCTGAGTTTGACAACTACTTCTCAGGGGCAGGGGCGGTGACGCTCTTTCTACAGCCGATCACCGTGCAGAGGGTGGACCTCTATGC
>WGER01000037.1 GCA_015492645.1 Nitrospirota bacterium | reverse complement strand
GGAGGTCGTGGGAAAGTAGGTCGCTGCCGGGAGTTAAAATCAAAGGGCATGGTAGATAACCATGCCCTTTTTATTCCTTATTTCCGCTATGTTTTCTTGTCCTGCTCATCTCACCCTCTTTTTGATCCTATCGTTATGCTATTTTTTGGTGATACTGATCCTGTGACAAAGTTATGTGGTTGATTTTTGGCCCTTTTTTATAATAGGCTATAAGGGAGGAAGGGAGACATATCTTAATTTTTAAAAAAAGGAGGTATTAATGATGAGAAAGGGATATGTTCTTGGTTTTATCCTTCTATTGCTTATTTTGCCTGTGGTATCTTTAGCAGCGGCGCCTGTTGATACCCAGCCTTCCTCTGATGGTACAGCAGAGGCCTCAATAATTGGCCTGAAGATAAGGAACGGAGTCCTTACTCTGAGATTTTCCATCAAAAACATCACAGATAAAACGATCGAGCCTGGTATAAGTTTTGCGAAGGCATATTATATTGATACAAGAGAAAAGAAGAAATACTTCGGCCTGAAGGATGAAAATGGAATGTTTATAGCAGGTCCTGTAAAATACAACTGGGATGGTGGATATTTTCAACAGAAGATACCACCCAATGGTAAGGCACTGATCTGGATTAAATTCCCGGCACCATCAGAAAACACGGAGGAGATAGATGTATATCTGCCAGGGTTTCTCCCATTTGAAGGTATAAAGTTGCAACAATAGGTGGTGATGATCATGAAGCAATTGAGTCGTCTCTTTGTCTTTCTGTTTGCCTTGGTTGTTCACCCTTCCTTTGCCTTTTGCTATTCTGGACCTGATGATCCAGAGGCTGTCAGGGCAGCAGAAGAGGCTGTAAAGAGGCTTGGACCAGAGCGGGGTGCGATAAATATATCCGCAGAATCAGTGGGGATTATCGGGGTCAGGAGTGCGATAAATATATCCGCAGAGTCAGCGGGAATTATCGGAGTCAGGGGTGTTGGATATTCAGGGAATGTCTTTGAGATAAACAAGGACCTCTCTGATCTTGGTGCCGAAAAGATGGGCAGAGAGGTGAAGGTCTCTCTGGCTGGAGATATCCTCTTTGATTTTGACAGTGCTCAGATAAAGAAGGAGGCTGAAGAGACCTTGATAAAACTGGCTAAAGGGATTAAAGATCTTGGCTGGAAACACATATTGATTGAAGGTCATACAGACTCAATAGGTTCAGAAGAATATAATCTCAGACTTTCTCAGAGGAGAGCAGAGGCCGTGAAGAGATGGTTTATTGAAAAGGGTGGACTGACTGACGTGGAATTTGAGACAAAAGGGTATGGAGAATCTATGCCCATTGCTCCAAATAAAAACCCTGATGGCACTGATAATCCCGAAGGAAGAGCGAAGAACAGGAGGGTGGTGATAAGAATAACCAAATGAATAGTATGAACCTCTTAAAAAAGATTCGGAATCAGATCTGTCCAAAACAGGATTGAGGCACAGGCGGTATGCCAAAAAACAGAGGTCAGATATCAGAGGTCAGAAGTCGGAATTTTCCTTAGTTTTCTGACCTCTGACTTCAGACTTCTGACTTCCGTTCTTCGGTACCCCGCCTGTGTTTACTATCGCAGGTTATTTTGGACAGCAGTGATTCGGAACACAAAAATGGCATTACACAGCACAGTACTTCAATCACAATAAGGAGGTCGTTGAACCGGTACTGTGTAAGATGCCTCTGGGCTCTCTGGGTCAAGAGTAAAGCATGTCTCAACACATGGATCAGGCGTCTCCTTCTTGCCTGCGTCGACCATAAGTTGCGTCAGGGTATCAATTCTGATTCTATCAGTGTTATCTCCGTCTCCATCAGGATCGGATAGAAATGAGAAGAGTTCTCTATGAACTCCTTTATAGGTGGTATCTTTGGGCTCCATTTCTGAGCGGACAAAATCATTCACATGAAAGACAATGCCTATTATTTTATCTCCTGTCGTTCCACTTATCAGGTTCTTCAGGCTTTCAAGTTGTGGACGGTTATTAATAATGTCATGCCTATAGAACCAGGTGTACTTGGGTGCATCGTGGTATTTACGGTCAGGGTCATAAACCACACATAATGGATATCTGTCTGTGTTATTTTCAAATCCGCCACCCTGGGTGGTATAGATAATATCAGGATCATCGGGTATATCTGATTCTTCATCCTGATGGTTAATGCATATTGAACTTATAGCACCATCACCGAATATGTCCTCAATCCTCTCCCACATCCCTCCAGGGCCATTGAATGGTCCTCTCCACTCAGGGTCATAGCCTACCAGGACCGGTGGGTCTTCATACACGGTGCAGACAAACTCGGATTCAGGTGGGGTACACCAGAAACAGCCCTGTGTTCCACAGTTACAGTCTATACCATTATCCAGGCAGGGACGCTGCCCATCGGTGTTCCAGATCGTACGGTTGGTATAACCATCGAACTTCAGTGGATCATGGTTCACACCATGATGATGTATGGAAATCTCATGGCCTGCCTGTGCCCACGCGTGAACCAGATCAAGGCATCTGGTATAGGATCTACCGCTGTGAGCAGGATACTGCCGTCCGCTACCAAGTAAAGTGTCACACTCTGGGAGGGTAATAAAATCTACATAAGGGGGAGACAGTTGAAGGGTTAGCCTATGTCCAAACTCATCTGCAAGATCCACCAGATCCATCAGGGCAAACCACATATCCTTATCTTCCATAATACCATTACCATCATAGTCATATCTGTCAACATCAAAATTGTTATGTAGTTGGAGAATCTCCTGGGGGTCACAGTGAATAAGGATAAACCCCTTCACACCTGTTTCAGAAGGGCATGTATAGTCAGATGGATCAATGGTGTCAAAACGGACTATATTGGGCTCACCCTTATACTCATTGATCCATATATCAACCACCTCCTGATATGTGGCTATTATTACATTGCCTGAATCTATCAGGGGTTTTAGATCCTCAAGATGGCCCAGCAGTGCAGCCCTGCCCTCCTGTTCAAACACCGCCTTCTGGGGTATGGCAAGTGTTGCGGTGTATATCTTATTCTCAGGCAGGATGCCCTGCTGGATATAGGAGAGAAGGACCTTTATATATTCCACGGTGCTACGGAAGGCACCTGAATGAGAGGAACAGGAAGCATCAGTGTTCCAGGAGGAGTGTTGCTGACCTGGGCCAACATATACAAGGCGTTTATTCGGGTCGTGTTCGTAGAAACCATCAGAGCCTCCAGCAGGACGCCACACACCAGATGTCAGGTCATCATCTGTGAAGTCTCCGAAGAGATGATGGCGAGCACCAACACCAAGAGTCAGGATTTCAGGATACCATATGAACTCAGGATGCAACCTGCCTGCCTCTCCTGCCTCTAAGGTCTCTATCTGATCAGTATCCTGCCATACAAATCCACCAACTGTCTCGGTAACAGTAGATGTAACCTGTCCTGCCATATAGCGGATATCCGCATAGTTGTCTTCCCCCTCCTCCCATCCACCTTCCTGATGTGCATCTATCACAAAGCCATATGTCTCTGCAAGATAATCCAGTATATTCTTGCCCCCGGTAGTCTCCATAAGTTCTGGGGTCTCGCAGTTTCTGACTCCCATCAAAAACTCGTAATCACTCTGTAAATCTATGGCATCAATATAATCAGATATTTCCTCAGCAAAGTCGAGCAAATCCTGACGATAGGCGGGATAGGTATTACAGTTTGCAAACTCTGGGTTGTCTTCTAAATGTACTGCCAGTGTTACATATACCGGTGTGCTTTTATTCTCGCCATTATCACCAGAGCCTCCGCAACCTGACAAAATAAACGCTATTGTTATAAATGCCATGAATTCCATCCAAGCAAGAAGGTTAGATATCCTTTTATGCATGTTCCCCTCCTGATGTTTTAAAAAGTATATCATTTAATTTCAATTAATTCAAGGTCTTCCCTGTTCTCTACCCATTTTGCCTTTCTCGGAGATTTCAGGACTGCACTACACCCTCTCAGTTCTGTTAATATAATCTTGAGAATGGAGAGTTACTTTAGGGAACCCTTTAGAAAGGAATGGCTAAATGACCTTTACACGGTCTGGTCACTTACAAGACCTCACCTGCTCAGGCTCGTTCTGGCAATCCTTTCAGGCCTTATTCTTTCAGCAATAAATGGAACGATCGCCTATCTCGTTAAGCCATCCCTTGACAACCTCTTTCTTCATAAAAGACAGGTAATGTTGATTCTACTGCCTGTTGGAGTGTTCATCCTGTTTGTCATGAGAGGCCTTTTCACATTCTGTAATAACTTTCTGATGAACTCCGTCAGCGCAAAGATACTGAAGGCCCTCAGGCAGGACTTCTACAAGAAACTGCTCAGGCTTCCCATCTCCTTCTATCATGACAGGTCCAGTGGTTCTATAGTATCGAGACTTCTGAATGATATAGGGAGCCTTGAGGCTTCCATTACATACACGGCAAAGAACTTCTTTGTAGAGACCTTTACTGTAATATTCCTTGCAGGTGTTGCCCTTTACCGAAGGTGGGACCTTGCACTTCTGTCTTTTGTGGTTATCCCTATGGTGGTCCTCGTCTCTGATAGATTTGGCAGGAGGATGAAAAGGACCAGTCTGAGAACCAGAAAACTCATCTCCGAGGTGACAAAGGTCATCCAGGAGACCCTGGGCGGGATAAAGATTATAAAGGCATTCGTTATGGAGGAGGAGATGCAGAAAAAGGGTGAGAGGGCCATTTCAGAGCACTACAGGAATGTGATGAGAGAGGTGAGGATAAATGAGTTTACAACAGTGATGATGGAGGTGATAGGAGGCCTGGGAGTGGCTGTAATCCTTTACTATGGTACTCTTCTGATTATCAGGGAGGAACTCACCATTGGCGCCTTCTTCTCCTTTGTAACTGCTGTCCTGATGATGTATACCCCGCTGAAGAGGTTGAGCCGTGTGAATAATCACTTCCAGAGTGTGAGGACAGCCCTGCAGAGGTTGAGAGAGATTCACAGACTTGAGGAGGAAAGGACAGGGACCCTCAGGAAGGAAACGATAAAAGGGCACATCTCGATAAGGGGGCTCACCTTCAGATATCCTGGCTCAGAGGAACCCGTGTTGAAGGGGATTGATTTGGAGATAAGGCCAGGTGAGAAAGTGGCCCTTGTGGGCTACAGTGGTGCAGGAAAGAGCACCCTGGCCGATCTGATACTCGGCTTCTGGAGGCACTACGAGGGCAGTATAAGGATCGATGGTGTAGAACTGAGAGAGTACGATCTCGGTTTTCTCAGGTCCAAGATGGCCCTTGTATCGCAGGAGATAATCCTCTTTGACGATACAATCAGGAATAACATACTCTTTGGGAGACCCGATGCATCTGATGAGGAGGTCCAAAAGGCGGCAGAAATAGCATATGCCCATGAATTTATTGTAAGAATGCCAAAGGGCTATGATACTCCGGTCGGAGAGAGGGGTGTGAAACTATCAGGTGGCCAGAGGCAACGGATTGCGATCGCAAGGGCTGTTCTGCGAGACCCGAGGATACTGATACTTGATGAGGCCACATCATCCTTGGATGCAGACTCAGAGGCGAAGGTCCAGATGGCCCTTGAGAGGATAATGCCGGGTAGGACCACAATAATAATAGCCCACAGGCTCTCAACAATAGTTAATGCAGACAGGATTGTAGTCATGCACATGGGGAGGGTGCTGCAGACGGGTTCCCATGAAGAACTCTATCAACAGGAGGGGCTCTATCAGAGGCTGTACAATAAACAACTTTCTCTTAACCAGTAAACCTACTTATGTCTTTTGATCAAAGTCAAGCGGACAATTTGCCCTGTAAATCCCGAATTTATCGTTAGAAATGGTTGTTTTTACGGCAGGGACTCAGCCCTGAAAAATCTTTGATTTTTCAGGGGCCCCTGCCTCAAAACAGGATTTATGCGACAGATTTTAGTCATGAAATCCCTAAGCCTTTTTTACCCAATGGGTGAAACATTATTACATTGGGCACGGCACTTGCGGTGTCGCTGAAATCCTGATTTTTCGGCAAGGGTTCCCAGGAAAATCGTAGATTTTCCTGGGCAGAGCCCCTGCCGCTTACTGTAGTTTTGACGAAAACGGCTCTACAGGGGTTTGGTTATTGTGGACAGATATGGTATAATTCTACATGCAGGCTCTGATGCAGAGGATATTAAGAGAGGAGAGTTCCAGTGGATGGGTTGAGAGTTCAGGACTTCTGCAGTTTCTTTCTACTGTTCCGAGGGAGGTGGAGACCTTTGAGCATAACTTCGGTTTTGGCCTCAGATACATCGATACACCTCCAGATACAATTGATGGGAAAGAGGAAGACCTCTTAAATTTCGCCTTTATGGTGCTCAGGGATAACAGGGTCATACCTGAGAGGCGGTATTGTCTGTACTGTATACTCAGGGAGAGGATGCTTTATGGATATATAGGTGTATACAGAGATGGAGATATCCAGACACTCTGGGAACTCCAACCCATCTCAGACTTCAAGAGGGCAGGGGTTTACGATTGGCTTAGAGGCCTTGTGAAGGCATCCTGTGAAAAGTTTTAATAGATCCCTTCAATCGCTATCATCAGTTGGGATGGAAGAAAGGGCTTTTGGAGGAAGAGATCGGCTCCGGATTGATAAAAATGGGTCTTATTGTCCCGTGCACTTATTCCGATCACCCTTATTGAGGGGTTCCTCTCCCTGAGAAGGGAGATGATCTCTGTACCGTAACCGTCTGTCACATTGTAGTCCAGGACTGCGGCCTTGAAAGAGATTTTATCTATGAGTGATCTTGCCTCAGACAGAGTTCCGACACCATGGGGCACATAACCCTGATTGTGGAGTATTGTACAGATGAGTTCTCTCAATGGTATCTCATCCTCCAGAATCAGCACAGAACCCTTCTCCGACATTTCTCCCTCCTTTATCTGGCTCTATAGAAATAGGAATATACCATATCGTGGTTGTATTTTTCAAGAGATACAACCTTATGTTTGTAGACGAAAGTCTATCTATTGAAGAAAACTATATAACCAGATGTCCTGGATAAATAAGAAGATAGGGGAAAGGATAAGGGATCTGAGGCTGAGGGAGGGGATGACTCAAATGCAACTTGCTGAGCGGATCGGGATAACCTATCAGCAGGTACAGAAATACGAAAAGGGTACGAGCAATATCAGCGTTGAAAGACTCTATCAGATTGCCGATGCCCTTGGTGTCCATCCAGGTTCTCTTCTTCCAGAGGTCTTACCGACACAGAGGTTATGTGAGGAGCCCACAGTAAGGGAGGAGACAACAGGGTATGGACTCCTTTTACCAGTAGAAGAAGATGAAAAAAAGGTGTTAGAATTATTCAGGAAGGTTAAGAGCCACGAACTGAAAAAGGCCCTGATGGCACTATTGGAGGAACTGAGTAGTTACAGGTGAAAGTACTTTTCCTCTATCCTCATGAGTCGCTCCCCAGTTCTCGGGTGAGGGTATTTAACCTCCTTCCATGGATAGAAAAATCAGGGATAAGACCGGCTTGTGAAAGATATCCCGGGGATATCAGACAGAAGGTAAAATTGTTTATTAAGTGCAGGAGATATGACCTGGTCTTTTTACAGAAGAAACTGCTCACACCATGGGAGGCCCTTCTACTCAGGAAGATGGCAAAAAGGGTGGTCTATGACTTTGATGATGCGGTCTACATCAGAGACCACCCAGAAAGAGGGGATGACTACAGGAGTCTGAGCAGATACATAAAGTTTCTCTTCACTGTTAAGGGGGCAGACCTTGTGATAGCAGGCAACAGGATTCTGGCTGGGGAGGCAGAAAGACTCAACAGGAGAGTGGTAGTTCTACCCTCCGGGGTCCCTGCCAGCGATGTGCCTCAGAAGGACTACCAGAGAGTTAACAGTGAATTTATCCTGGGATGGGTAGGCGGTGGTGGAAACCTGCACCACCTGGAAATACTTGAGAATGTTTTGAGGAGGCTTTCAGTGAGATATCCAATACAGATGTACGTTCTGTCAGACAGGTCTCTGCAGATGGATGGGGTGAAGGTAAAAAATATCCCCTGGGACCTTCAGACAGAAACACATTACATAGCCCTTTTTGATGCAGGCCTCATGCCTCTGCCGAAAAACAGATGGACTGAAGGCAAGTGTGCCTACAAGGCACTGCAATACATGGCTGCCTCGGTTGTGCCAGTGGTCTCTGATGTCGGGATAAACAGAGACGTGGTGAGGGACGGGATTGAGGGACTTGTTGTTCGAGAGCCGGAGGGCTTCTATCAGGCTATCGAGAGACTCATACTGGATAGAAACCTCTGCAGGAGCCTCGGGCAGAATGCAAGAAAGAGGGTCCTGAAGGAATTTTCCTTAGAGGTGGTTGGCCAGCGCCTTGCGGATATTTTAAACTCTATCTGATGGCATCTGTCAGGCTCCAGGGAGTTACAAAACGGTTTGGGCGGACCCTTGTGTTCAAGGAGTTAGACCTCCTGATAGAGGATGGGGAGTTTTTTACCATCCTTGGCCCAAGCGGATGTGGAAAGTCCACACTCCTTAACATAATAGCAGGGCTTGAGGAACCAACAGAGGGTAGAATATTTTTTGACTCCCAGGATGTTACCCACCTCAGTCCCAGGGAGAGAGATGTGGCCATGGTCTTTCAGAGTTATGCACTCTATCCACACATGACCGTATTTGATAATATTGCCTTCCCGCTCAAGATGAGAGGACAGGACAGACAGACCATTCAGGCCGAGGTAAACAGGGTTGCCCGGGTCCTCGGCTTAGAGGACCTGCTGGAGAGGAGACCGAAGGAATTGTCAGGTGGTCAGAGACAGAGGGTTGCCCTTGGTAGAGCGATCATCCGCAGACCGAGGGTGTTCCTGCTGGATGAACCACTTTCCAACCTGGATGCAAGGCTCAGGGTACAGATGAGGACAGAACTGAAGCGGTTACACAGGTCCCTTGGCACCACCATTGTCTATGTGACCCATGACCAGGCTGAGGCGATGGCGCTTTCTGACAGAATTGCCATAATGAATGAGGGGGTAATTCAGCAGTGCGGTACACCCGAAGAGGTCTACTTCAGACCTGCTAATATCTTTGTGGCAACCTTTGTGGGGTCTCCCTCCATGAACCTTACAGAGACGGTGGTTATCGAGAGATCCCCCCTCAGAATAGCATTCAATTCTGCCATCCTACAGCCTATGAATATATCAGCAGGCAGACAGAAGGGTAAGAGACTCACCACAGAGAAGGTGATCCTTGGAATCAGGCCAGAGGACATCGCTGTTGTTGAAGGGGAAGACACGGAGGGTAAGGAATTGGTCCAGGCTGTGGTTGAGATAGTCGAACCGGAGGGATCAAGATACTGTCTTGAGGTGAGAGTGGGGGAGAGGGTCTTAAAGGTCCTGAGCCGGGAACCTGTGTCTCCAGGACAGACGGTCTGTATCAGAATAAATCCAGAGAGGATTCACCTGTTTGACCCCGTAGATGGCAGGAGGATCACTTGTATATAACAATCTTAATATCACCCTCCTTCTCAAGGACCTTCACCACCACATCCTCTCCGTATCTCTCCAGATAGAGGTTGACCCTGCCGTTCTGCATAGTGATATTGTTCAGTACAACCACATCAAGATACTCGGGCAGTACAGGGTTTTTGAAGATCACAGAGTTTGTCTCCCCTTCAAAATTCAGACCGAGGGCAGCCCGCAGCAGCAAAAACACAGCACCAGAGGCCCATGCCTGGGGCTGACACGCCACAGGATAGAGGGTGGGGCCTTCCGCCTCTCTTCTTTCAAACCCGCAGAACAGTTCCGGCAGTCTCCTCAACTCCACAAACTGTGAGGCATCAAACATACCGGACAGGATCCTGAGGACCTCTCTCTTGTAACCATACCTGGACAGACCCCATGCGATCAGGGCATTGTCGTGTGGCCATACAGAACCATTGTGGTAACTCATTGGATTGTAGTTACGTTCTGTCCTGGCAAGGGTCCTTATACCCCAGCCTGAGAAGAAATCATCTGACAGGAGCAACCTGGCGAGTCTCCTTGCCGGGATCTTATTTGCAATCCCTGTAAATAGGGTATGGCCCGCATTTGAGGTCCTCACCTCACAGGGTCTCTTCTCCGCATCAAGGGCCAGGACATAACAACCGAGCCGGCTTGACCAGAATGACTTCTGAAATTTCATCCTGAGGTTTTTCATCCTCCTCTGTAGTTCCAGTGAGAGACGGGTCTCACCCATCAGTTTTGCCAGTTTCTGCGCTTCTGAAAAGGCCATATAGACATATCCCTGGACCTCCACAAGGGCAATAGGTGGTTCAGCCAGGGAGCCATCGGCATGGAATACTGCCTCTTCCGAGTCTTTCCATCCCTGGTTCCTCAAACCCTTGTCTGAGCGTCTCACGTATTCCACGAAACCATCACCGTCTAAGTCCCCGTAACTGACAATCCACTCAAGGGCAGCCTTGATACTCGGCCATATCTCCATAATCGTCTCAGTATCTGCTGTCCTCCTCAGATACTCACCGGCAAGGACGATGTAAAGCGGTGTGGAATCCACTGAACCGTAATAATGCGCAAAGGGCACCTCCCTGGTTCTTGCCATCTCACCCTTTCTTATCTCGTGTGGTATCTTGCCAGGTTCAGCATCATCCTCATCGTTCACTTCCCTTGATTGGTGGGCTGCAAGGAATCTCAAGACCCCCTTAGCCACTTCTGGGGCCACCCAGAGGCATTCAAGGGCGGTGATTATCCCGTCCCTGCCGAAGGCTGTGCAGTACCATGGTATTCCGGCATAAGGATAAAGCCCGTAAGGGGTCTCTGTAACAAGGGTGCAGATGTCTGCCCTGGAACGTTCCAGAAACTCATTAAAGTGTTCATTGGAGGTAAAGATGTCAACTGTATTCGCCCTGATTGATTCAGCCTTTGCCCTTACAAGTCCCAAGGCCTCCTCGTATCTCTGAATTGGCGTATTCCTCTCATAGGATGTGATTATTGCCAGGAGCAACTCCTTCTGTCCATCAGGGGGGAGGTCGAGATCATAGAGTACCCCTTGAACACTCTCCCGTTCCGAGGAATTCAATGTGAAAAACTCAGAAGGTGGTGGGTTGAACCTCACCTCAGTATATCTCATTACCCCGTCCAGTCCCCTATATGAAAAAAGTAGCCCCTCTTTCTGGATCTCTACAGGGAGCAGATCCCCTCTCCTTTCTCTCCTCTTCCCCCTTATCTCGAATATGTCCCGGTAGTCCGCATCCAGGTAGATTGAAAGGGCAAGTTTTACTGACACATGGTTGTAGTTCCTGATCCTTATCCTTTCATAACAGATGTCCTGCCAGAGAAACCTCTCTCTGAAGATATGTATAGTGTCTCGAGGTATTCTTTTTCCATCATTAAAGATGGGCGGGTTTGTAAGGTCTGCCCGGAACAGGATATTGTCCTTTTTGACAGTGGAACTGAGAAGACGGGGCAGAAGCCCCTCGATCCGTAGTTCGAGCCTGCTCAGAAACCTTGTGTCGTCCCTGTAGAGACCCTGTTCAGGGGAGACCTCAGAGGGATAGATATCTCCGAGGGGGTTCATTATCACAAAGAGATCCCCCTCTTTTATACCGATCCGATTTACAGTAGACATCTCTATGCAGCCATCTTCACTGTCTTCATCTGGCTGTAGTATATCTTCAGGTAGTCTCCAGCCATCCTCTCTGAGGTGAACCTCTCTTCAAAGTATGCCCTGACACCCTCTCTGCTTATGGAGTCCACCCTTTCAACCGCCCTGACCGCTTCGTCCACTGTATCAATAATAAACCCGCTTACGCCATCCTTCATCACCTCGGGTACGGAGCCACATCTCCTTGCTATAACAGGGGTACCACAGGCCATCGCCTCAATCATGACGAGACCAAAGGGCTCAGGCCAATTAATCGGGAACAACAGTGCATAGGCATTGCCGAGAAACTCGTTCTTTTCCCCTTCACCAATCTCCCCTATGAATTCCACAAGGGGGTGCTTCAAAAGCGGTTTGACCTTGCACTCAAAGTATTGCCTGTCAGCATTGTCGACCTTTGCTGCAATCTTCAAGGGCATACCAGTCCTTATGGCGATCTCTATAGCCAGGTCAGGTCTCTTCTCAGGAGCAATCCTGCCCAGGAAGGCAAGATATTCTCCTCTCTTCAGATAGGGGCTATAAAGGTCTCTCGGGATGCCGTGGTAAACTGTACCAATCCAGTTCGCAAAGGGTAGGGGAGTCCTCTGGGCATTGGAGATTGAAACGACCGGAATATCTCTGAATTCCCTGTAGAGGTTGTAGATATCAGGGATATCCAGTCTGCCGTGTAGTGTTGTTATGTGAGGTGCCCTTGTCCTTCTGGCGGATGGGAAATGGATATAATCAATATGAAAGTGGATTATATCAAACTCTGATGCCCTCTGAAGCACTTTCTCTAACATAAAGACATGATGGGCAATTGGCTCTATTACCCCATCTGAGAGTCTCAGGGCCCTTGGACAGACTGATACGAGTTTTGCTGATGTCTCTGAATCACCTGAGGCAAAAAGGGTAACCTCATGACCCATCTTCACCAACTCCTCAGTCAGGTAATGGACCACCCTTTCTGTGCCTCCATAGAGTTTGGGTGGTACACTCTCATACAATGGAGACACCTGGGCAATCCTCATCATTTCACCTCCTTGTATAGTTTCTGAAGAAATGGAATTCTTAAACGAGATGTATAATTGTGAAGAGAGAATGCTGGCTATTTAAATTATAGCATACTTTTTGATAATGTTTCAAATTAATGCGACGGTATTTGTCAGGCGGGCAGTGCTGGTTGGGACACAAAGAGGCAAAAGGCGACAGGCGATGGGCAATAGGCAGCACTGCCCGCCTCGCCTTATAAGATGTTGACTAAAAGTTGATCGGTTAAATCGGGTGAGACCTAACTGGTCGCTATCTGTTATTATATGGAAAACAACTACAAGGAGGTGTCTTATGGCGAGTCAGGAGTTGCTGGATATGCTCAATAATGCCCTGGCAAGAGAACTGCAGGTGTGTATCCAGTACATGTGGCACCATGTTATGGTGACAGGTCCATATGCAGAAGAGTTTGGGACGGCCTTCAGGACAATAGCCCTGCAGGAGATGCTTCATGCAGAGATGATTGCAGAACGGATTGACTACCTGGGGGATACACCAACAACAGTGCCTGCAGAGATAAAACTCAGCAGGGACGCGATGGAGATGCTCAGGATAGACAAGGCCGCTGAGGAGGAGGCGATAGAGATGTACAGGAACATCATAGAGAAAGCAGAAAGAGAGAAGGACTACACCACAAAGAGGCTCTTTGAGCAGATACTTTCGGATGAGGAGAACCATCACAATACCTTTAAGACCCTCCTCGGTGAATGAATTGAGATGAAGAGATGGCTATTGTTTTTTACACTCCTGTTGTTTGCCTGTGCCCAGGGGCAGCGGTATCCAGATCCTCCCCTGAGGGGAGACAATGTTGTTATAGAGATGAAGGGTCTGAAGGAGGCTGTTCCTGTCTTTTATTCACTGGATTTGGATGGCAGGGAGGTGAGGTTCTTTGTGCTGAGGTTTGGTGACAGGGTGGAGTCCTATCTGGATGCCTGTATGAAGTGCTATCCCCACAAGATGGGGTTTAAGTCAGAAGGGTTCAGGCTCATCTGCAGATACTGCGGGGTGGAATACCCGCTGGACACTTTAAAATCAGGACTTGGTAGCTGTTATCCTATCCCCCTGGAGGGCAAACTGAACTCAGGCACTTACATCATATCCCTGGAGAGCCTGAAGAAGGCAACAAGATACTTTTAGGAGGACGGATGAGATTACTGAACCGACTGAAGGATGGGTTGACAAAGACGAGACAGGGCCTTGTTGGTAGAATTGAACAGGTCTTCAGGGCCTCAGAGGTGACAGAAGAGGCCCTTGAAGATTTTGAGGAGGTCCTTATCACATCTGATATGGGGGTGTCGGCTACCGAGGAGATAGTGGAGGAATTGAGGGCAGGTATCAGGAGCGGCAGGGTGAGGGATCTGAAGGACCTAAAGGACCTCCTGAGAGAGGAGATGCTGAGGATACTCGGCCCGCCACAGCCATTCGTTGTCTATCAGGAGAGGCCCTTTGTTGTCCTTACAGTGGGGGTGAATGGGGTGGGCAAGACCACCACCATAGGAAAACTCGCCTGGAGGCTTCATAATGAGGGTTACTCTGTTGTACTTGCAGCCTCTGATACCTTCAGGGCTGCTGCAATAGAACAACTCCAGATATGGGC
>WGER01000036.1 GCA_015492645.1 Nitrospirota bacterium | reverse complement strand
CCCTGGCAGGGCAGAGACAATTGCGGATGTCTGAACTAAATGGTCATAGATGGAATGATTTGGAGCCCTGCTGTCTGCAGGATGGCTCTCAATCCATGGAAGCAGGGCAGGATAAAAACGCCATAGGAGGAAAAAGAAAAACTTTGCCCTGTCTTCAAGGTCTTTAAAAGTAACCTCTGAAAGTTTTTGAAAGATTTCTTCTACCTTTTCGTGAACAGGCGCATCCAGTGTGGTTTCTTTGAGAGAGAAAATGTCAATAAATTTCGCCTCTTCAAATCTTACTGCAGAGTCTCTTTCAAATTTGTCTTTTAAGTCTTTTTCCATTTGTGGCGAGACTATTGTTCTGCTCAAGGCGGAAGCCATAGTGTCTGCCTGTATTATTTGTTCGTCTGCTATGCACTCGTTAGCAAGGATATAATTCAGAAAGTGCTCTGCCACAATCTGATGCCACTGGTGGTTGTTCCTCTGGTGGATGGCCTTGATAGGTTTTATCTGGTGTCCTTCCTCAGAAAACATGATCCACTGTTTATGAGGCGGATCATGAAGTAGTGCCTTTAACTTTAATTTCCAATCTGTATTACCCATCCCTCACCTCCCCACCACCTCAAAACATCCAAACCCCTGTGAATTCTTGGCTCCTATGCCGGCGTCGTAGGCTAAGCGGAGGAGTTCGGGGTTGCCGCTGAGGCGGTATCTGCCCATCCAGCCCTTTATTACAAAGCCCTTGTATGTGACAATCTTTTCATCCCTCTTTGATACCCTCAGGGGTTCTATGCTGAAGTCGGTGTCTTCTGGCCCCCTTCCATAAAAGGCCCTGTACTTTTTGAGAATGTTCTCCCTGCACAGGGCGGTGAACTCTCTTTCTCTGGGATTGTAATAATAGGTCTTCTTTCTGCCCTCCGGAGTGTGAAGGGTGCTGTAGACAGTAACTGGAGACAGCATCTCCACCACCACATCCTCTGCCACAGGAGGGGTGAACTTCACCTCTATAGACTGGACAATAAGTGGGTTGTTTGCCAGGTCCACCTCAGGGCTTTTCAGGATACATTCAGCAAGGCTCTGGAGCATCTCTCTGTGTGGTGAGGAGACGATCAACTTAAAGGGTCCCCTGATATTAAACATCCCTTCAGAGGCCCTTACCTTACCGATTAGTCTCGAAAAGGTGAAGAGTTTGAAACTCCTGCTGCCGCATCTGAACCCCTCTTCGTGGAGGAAACCAGCCAGGATACCATCGAGATGGCTGTATATAAACCCCTGAAGCACCTCGTTGTAGTTGATGGGTAACCTCACCCTCCCCTCTGAGGTGAAGGTTATCACTATCCTCATCTTCCCTCCTCAAAAGTTTTAAAAATATATCACAGGAGAAATTATCTATGTCAACCTTCTAAGGCCTCTCTGACCGCCCTTGCAAGTGCCTCGGCGGTAAAGGGTTTCTGGAGCAACTTCAAGTCCTTCTCAAGCACACCACGATCAAGTATCGTCTCCTCGGGATAACCTGTGATGTAAAGGACCCTCATTTCCGGACATATCTCGAGCATCTTCTCCGCCAGTCTCCTGCCGTCCATCTCCGGCATAATCACATCAGTAATCAGCAGGTGCACCCTTCCGTGGTATCTGTCGCAGGTCTCAAGGGCCTCCGAGGGCCTGGCACACTCTATGACTGTGTAACCCAATTCTTTAAGGACCTCCACTGTGAACTTCCTTACCTCCTCGTCATCCTCTACCAGCAGTATCGTTTCTGTCCCCCTGGGCATACCCTCTGTAATCAGGGAGCCCTCAGGTCTCTTATCAGGACCGGTGTATCTCGGAAGGTAAATCCTGAATGTGGCACCCATGCCTGGCTCAGAATAGACATAGATGGAGCCCCCTGATTGTTTTATAATACCGTATACTGTGGCAAGCCCCAGCCCCGTCCCTTTTCCTTCAGGCTTCGTGGTAAAGAAGGGCTCAAAGATATGCCTCTTCACCTCCTCGGTCATACCTACACCCGTGTCTGCCACGGTGAGAACAACATACTCACCAGGGGTGATGTCAGGATGTCTATGGAGGTCTTCTGGCCTTATCAGAGTATTGGCCGTCTCTATGGTGAGGGTGCCACCTTCAGGCATTGCGTCTCTTGCGTTCACCGCTAAGTTCATAATCACCTGTTCCAGTTGCACGGGATCGATATACACATCCCAGAGCCCCGGTGCCTCCTTTATCTTCAACTCAATATCCTCTCCCAGCAGCCTTTCCAGGAGTTTCCTCATCTCTGAAATGTGTTTATTCAGGTTGACAACCTCAGGTTTCAACACCTGCCGTTTGCTGAAGGCGAGCAGTTGCTGAACCAACCGGGCCGCCCTCTCTGAGGCCCTGTAGACTACCTCAAGTTTCTTTCTGGACTCACTGCCATCTGGAATGTCCTTCAGGGCTAACTCGGTGTAGCCCATTATTGCAGTGAGGATGTTGTTGAAATCGTGAGAGATGGCCCCTGTCAGTCTGCCTATTGCCTCGAGTTTTTGTGCCTGAAAGAGTTGCTCCCTCAGGGTCTTCTCCTCAGTAAGGTCCTCTGCCACGCAGAGAACGGTCTTCTTCCCCCTCCACTCCCCGATTGGCATACTCACCACCTCCCACACCCTCTCCTTGCCCTCCCTGGTTATTACCCTCTTTTGTCTGCCATAATGGGGTTCTGACCTCTGATAAAGCCCCTGGAGTTCTCTGAGTGCCTCCTCTCTGTCCTCAGGACTGAAGGCCCTGTTTACAAAGTCGTCCACAGTCTGGAGTTCCTCTCTGGTGTAGCCTGTTATCTGGGTAAACCTCCTGTTTATGTAGAGTATTGACCTGTCTTCGTTGTGAATCATTAGGGGTGCTGGAAGATTCTCAAAGGCAGAAAGAAACATCCTTTCCTTCTCAGAGACCTCTTCCTGGAGTTTCAACCTCCTGATCGCCTCTGCAAGCACCTCTGCAACCGCCCTCAGAAAATCCACCTCCATCTCCGAATACTGGTGGTCTTTCCTTAAGTAAAGGGTGAGTACACCAAGGAGTTCATCCCTCTCAATGAGGGGTACACAGTAGTGACCATGGGGGCCTATACCTGCATATCGGACCTCGTGCTCGCTGTCAAGGGTGTGTTTGTAGATAACCTTACGCCTCTCAGCAGCCCTGCCGCACAGACACCATCCCATCGAGATCTCCCTGCACTTTTCGGCAATCTCCTCTGAAAGGTTCCTGGATGCGTAAAGGATGAGCCTGTCTCTGTCTGGATCATAAACAAAGAGAGCACCCTTTGCCTCAAAGGAGATGAAGTCCACATTCAACACCTCATCAAGCACCTTTACCCCCAGTTGTTTCACCGACTCTGCCTCTGCAGCAACCCTGAGCACCCTGTTCAGGGCATACTGTATCTGATACATTCTCCTCAAGAGTTCTTCTGACTGCTTTAACCTCGTCACATCCACGGCAAAGAGGAGCACAGAGCGGAGTCCCCTGTACAGAACCTCTTTCAGATGTAATCTTATGTAACGGACCTGGTCTCCTTCTGAGAATGAGCAGTCCACAACCCCTTTTTGGGCCCTGTTCTGCTTAAGGGGATCCAGGAGTTCTGACAAACCCTCACCCTGAAAAAAGGGAAGACGCTCTATGGGGGTGTTTATTGCCTCTTCGGTTGCCTTGAGATTCAGAAACCTGATAGCCTCTTCATTTGCATAGGCAAGACGGCCGTCCTGACAGATAAATAGCGCCCCCGGCACCCCCTCAAGAAGTCTCATCACTTCCTGAAGGTTCTGTTTTATGATCCTCTGCCTATGGTACCTCAAATAGGCAAACACCCCGAAAGCGATGAGAAGAACCCCACCGCCTATGTAGTAGAGCAACCACCAGTATGTCCTCGGTTGCGAGATGTAAAGCCATCTGAGGGAGAGTTCCTGGAGTGTACCTGAGGAGGCAAGCCTTTTAATCTCCCTGTTCAGGACCTCCAGAAGGTCCTCCCTGCCCTTTCTCACAGGCCAGGCAATTGAGGTCCTCTGGAGGAACTGCGGGCCGAGGAGGGTCTTTCCGATCACGAGTTGTCCCGGATATCTCTGTGCTATCAGATATACAGTATTTATATAGTCATTCAGTATCATATCCACTTCCCTGTGAACGAGGGCCTCAAAACTCTCCTCTGTACTCAGGTAAGAAATGACCTCAAGGGATGGATATTTTCTCTTCCATGCAAGGGCGATCTCCTGTCCCGTGGCCCCCTTCTTCACCCCCACCCTCTTGCCGTCTATCTGGCTCAGGGGAAAGACCTCTGTTGCCCTGAAGACAGGAACAAGCCCTGTCTTCTGATACGGGACCGTAAAGTGAAACCTCTTCTTTCTCTCCTCGGTCACATAGATCGCACCTATGGCCATATCCGCCTGTAGTGTCTCGACCCTCCGGAGGGCCTCTTCAAAGGGGACGATCTCTATTCTGTAGGTCAGCCCTGCAGACCTGGAGATTATCTCCAGCATATCCAGATCAAATCCCCTCAGACGGCCACTGGTATCATAGAAGAGGAAGGGCTCGTACAGGGCACCCACAACCTTTATTTCTTCTGGATATCCATAAGACGCCTTGAGGACAAACAGAAGAGCAATCAATAAAACCGACTGTCTTAAACGCCCTGTCTTCATTCTAAATCCCTCCCATTCTTTCAATTATACAATATCTATAGGATATAAGGCATGCAAAAATCTTGCCACCCAGAATTACCAAATAGACTTCGGAAAATCAAAAGACGGCAGGGCGGTGTTTACACTCCAGATGAATTTATGATATAAATTAAATGTCGGGCGGTTAGCTCAGTTGGGAGAGCGCCAGAATCGCACTCTGGAGGTCGGGGGTTCGACTCCCCTACCGTCCAC
>WGER01000035.1 GCA_015492645.1 Nitrospirota bacterium | reverse complement strand
CTGAGGGAGTGGAGATGGTGATGCCTGGTGACAATGTGAACTTGGAGGTGGAGTTGATAAGCACTGTTGCGATGGAGGAGGGTTTGAGGTTTGCTATAAGGGAAGGAGGAAGGACAGTAGGTGCAGGCGTGGTCACCAAGATACTGGAGTAAGGGATGAGGATGGTAATACTTCTACAGTGTTCAGAGTGTAAGAATAAGAACTACTCAACTATGAAGAATAAGAAGAATACACCTGATAAACTTCAACTGAGAAAGTACTGCAGACACTGCGGCAGACATACATTACACAAGGAGACAAAGGCATAAATACCGGCCCTTCATGAGGTCAGGGACTTTCCGGGGCCGTGCTGGACAGGCCAGTAGCTCAACTTGGCAGAGCACCGGACTCCAAATCCGGGGGTTGCGGGTTCAAGTCCTGCCTGGCCTGCCATTTTTTTGTTTAGGAGACGGAAGATGATAAAAAGGTTCAAGGAATTTCTCAGAGAGGTGAGGACCGAGATAAAAAAGGCAGTCTTTCCGGGTAGGGAGGAACTGATAGGGTCTACCTGGGTGGTGATAATATCCACCCTGATTGTGGCGGTCTTTCTCGGGATAGTGGATTTTATATTAACAAAATTTGTGAAGTTTTTACTGAGGTAAGAGATGGCGATGAGCTGGTACGTAGTACACACCTACTCAGGATATGAGGAGAAGGTCAAGAAGTCCATCCTTGAGAGGGCCAAGACAAAGGGCCTCGAGGACAAGATCGGTCGGATCCTGATACCGACAGAGAAGGTGATAGAACTGAGAGGTGGTAAGAAGAGAGAGACTGATAAGAAGTTCTATCCCGGTTATATACTGGTAGAGATGGAATACAATGATGATACATGGCACCTCATAAAGAGTATCCCGAGGGTAACAGGATTCGTCGGAGGCACAAGGCCGATGCCCCTGCCTGAAGAGGAGGTGGAGGTGATACTGCAGCAGGTGGAAAAGGCCCCCCACCAGCCTCCGAAGACGAAATTTCAGAAGGGAGAGGTGGTGAGGATAACGGATGGTCCATTCACCAACTTCAATGGGGTGGTGGATGAGATAGACCTTGACCATGGCAGGTTGAGGGTTATGGTGAGTATATTTGGAAGACAGACACCTGTGGAGTTGAGTTTTCATCAGGTGGAAAAGGCAGATTAAACACCGTTGGGAGGATAGATATGGCCGCAAAGCCGAAGAAAGAGGTGATAGCAGAGGTAAGACTCCAGATACCCGCAGGTAAGGCGACCCCGGCTCCACCTGTGGGTCCTGCACTGGGACCTCATGGTATCAATATAATGGATTTCTGCAAGCAGTTCAATGCGAAGACCGAGGGTATGGGAGATACCATCATACCGGTGGTCCTTACGGTATATGCTGACCGGTCATTCACGTTTATCACAAAGACACCGCCTGCATCGGAGTTGATCAAGAAGGCCGCCGGGATAATAAAGGGGTCATCTGAGACGGGCAGAAACACTGTGGGCAGGATAACCAAGAAGCAGTTGGAGGAGATAGCAAAGACAAAGTTGCCTGATCTGAATACCACCTCCTTGGAGAAGGCGATGAAGATAATAGAGGGTACTGCAAGGAGTATGGGAGTAGAGGTGGTGGACTAAACAGAAGGGAGGAACAGGATGGGCAAGAAACTGATTGACGCAAAGAAGAGGGTTGAAAGGACAAAGGAGTATCCGATAGAGGATGCGGTCAAACTGGTGAAGGAACTCGCCTATGCCGGCTTTGATGAGAGTGTGGACCTCGCAGTGAACCTTAATGTGGACCCCAGAAAGAGTGACCAGATGGTGAGGGGCGCGGTGGTCCTGCCCCATGGTACAGGTAAAAAGGTGAGGGTACTCGTTTTTGCAAAGGGTGAGAAGGAGAAAGAGGCCCTTGAGGCAGGTGCGGATTATGTAGGTGCAGAGGATTTAGTGGAGAAGATCCAGAAGGGCTGGCTTGATTTTGACAAGGCGGTTGCCACACCTGATGTGATGCCACTGGTTGGTAAACTGGGAAGGATACTTGGTCCCCGCGGGCTTATGCCAAACCCGAAGGTCGGCACTGTCACATTTGATGTTGCCAAGGCGGTCAAAGAACTGAAGGCCGGAAAGGTGGAGTACAGGGTCGACAAGGGAGGGATTATCCACATACCCGTCGGGAGGGTATCCTTTGACGAGAAGGCCCTTGTAGAGAATATAAAGGCTGCCATTGACTCTATCCTGAAGGCCAAACCACCAGCAGTAAAGGGTAAGTATATAAAGAGGATTACCCTTTCTTCCACGATGGGGCCTGGTGTAAGGATTGACCTACAGAGTATTACCAAAAAGGCGGCATAGACCAGGTCTTACCTGGTTTTATTACAGGGTCAGAGACAGTAGGTCTTTTAAAAGGGGCATCTGTCCCGCCTACCGAGACCTTGTGAGATTGTGTAACCGTACTGTCTCTGGGAAAGGAGGTCAGCACTGAAGACACGACAACAGAAGGCAGAGGAGATCAGGATCCTGAAGGAGAAGTTCCAGAAGGCGAAAGGGGTTGTTATAACCCACTACAAGGGGTTGAATGTGGCCGAGATGTCGGAACTCCGGAGGTCACTGAGAGAGGCTGCCCTTGAGTACAGGGTTGTGAAGAACACCCTTGCAAGGATTGCAGCGGAGCAGACCCCTGTGGAGGTCCTCAAGGATGATTTCAGGGGACCTGTAGGGGTGGCCTTCGGGTATGACGATCCTGTGCTCCTTGCGAAGAGGCTGATACAGTTCAGTGAGGAGAATGAGAAGTTTCAGATCAAGACCGCCATGATCGAGGGCAGACGCCTCGATCTTGAGGGGTTGAAAAAACTTTCAAAACTGCCACCCAGGGAAGTGCAGTTGGCAATGCTTGCAGGGGCGCTTGCAGCACCTGCTGCAAAGATGGCAGCAGCACTTCAGGCCACTGTTAATAGTTTGCTTTACGCCTTCTATGCACTAAAGGAGAAAAAGGAGAAGGGACAATAAAAAACAACAGAAGGAGGATACCATGGCTGAAATTACCAAAGAACAGGTCTTTGAATTCTTTGACAAGATGACCATACTGGAGATGTCTGAGTTTATCAAGGAGTTTGAGGAGAGATACGGGGTAAAGGCGGCAGCCCCAATGGCAGTGGCTGCTGCACCTGCTCAGGCAGAGGCGGCACCCGCAGAGGCGGAGGAGAAGACCAGTTTCGATGTGATCCTTACAGCCCCTGGTGACAAGAAGATCCAGGTGATCAAGGTGGTCAGAGAGATAACAGGCCTTGGTTTGAAAGAGGCGAAGGAACTTGTGGATGGTGCGCCCAAGCCTGTCAAAGAGGGTGTGTCCAAGGAGGAGGCCGAGGCTATAAAGGCAAAACTGGAAGAGCAGGGCGCAACAGTAGAGATAAAGTAAACTGGATGCTGCAGGGCCTTGCCCTGCAGCAAATATAAAAAACTGAATAGTAAGGAGAGCCATGGCTGAGGTATTGAGAGAGAGAGTAAACTTTGGTAAGGTGAAGACCTTACTGGAGGTACCTTACCTGATTGAATTCCAGAAGAGGTCCTTTGAGAATTTCCTCCAGAAGGATGTACCACCTTCAGAGAGGAAGGACATCGGGCTGCAGGCCACATTTAAGAGCGTATTTCCAATCTCTGACTATAACGAAACAGCCACCATCGAGTTTATCGAGTATTCAGTGGGAGACTCCAAGTTCTCACCCAGGGAGTGTATAGACAAGGGTCTCACCTACGGTGGACCGTTGAAGATCAAGGTAAGGCTGGACCTTTACGATACAGATGAAAGCGGTAATAAGGTCCTGAAGGAGTCCAAGGAAGAGGAGGTATACATAGGGGAGATCCCCCTTATGACACCTACAGGCACCTTTATAATCAATGGCACTGAAAGGGTGATTGTGAATCAGTTGCACAGGTCTCCTGGTGTCTTCTTCAGCCCTGACAAGACGAAGACCCATGTGAGCGGCAGGCCCCTGTACACCGCAAGGGTTATACCTGCAAGGGGATCGTGGCTTGACTTCGAGTTTGATACAAAGGACCTCCTGTACGTAAGGATTGACAGGAGAAAGAAGGTCCCTGCCACGATAGTTCTGAAGGCACTTGGCTACACCAATGAGGATATACTGAAGACCTTTTATCCCTCAGAGGTGATAAGGATAAAGCGGAAGGGTGAGTATACAAGGCCAGTGACCGAGGTCCTGATCGGGACCCGTTCCTCTATAGAGGTGAGAGACCCCAGAACGGATGAACTGATAGTCCGCGAAGGCGGAAAGATCTCAAAGGTATCCTACAGGAAGATGGAGGCGGCTGGTATAAAGGAGATACCGATAAAGAGGGAGGAACTGCTCGGAAGGATAACCCTGAAGGATATAATCGATCCAGAGACAGGAGAGGTGATCTTAGAGAGTAACGAGCCGATAACAGAAGAGGGCCTTGAGAGGATAGAGAGGATGGGGGTTAAGGAGATAGAACTCCTCTTTATTGATAATGTGAGGTATCTACCATCCCTCAGGGATACCATCATGACCGATGGTGTAAACACCCGAGAAGAGGCCCTTATTGAGATCTACAAGAAACTCCGACCGGGAGAGCCCTCCACAGTGGAGGCGGCGGAGGAACTCTTCAATAGCCTCTTCTTTGACGACAAGAGGTATGACCTGTCTGCAGTGGGCAGGCTGAAGATAAACAAGAAACTCGGTCTGGATATTCCACTCGATGTGAGGGTGCTGACTGACCGGGACATTATAGAGATAGTGAGGTATCTCCTCGCCCTCAGGACCGGTTATGGTGAGGTGGATGATATAGATCATCTGGGCAACAGGAGGGTGAGGGGTGTTGGAGAGTTGCTTGAGAACCAGTTCAGGATCGGTTTGATGAGGATGGAGAGGGCGATGAAGGAGAAGATGACCCTGACAGAGTTGGACGAGGCGATGCCCCATGAGATAATAAATGCGAAGCCTGTAATGGCTGCTGTTAAGGAGTTCTTCGGTTCCAGCCAGTTGAGCCAGTTTATGGACCAAACGAATCCCCTCTCAGAGATCACGCACAAGAGGAGGCTGAGCGCCCTTGGCCCTGGTGGGCTCACAAGAGAGAGGGCAGGGTTTGAGGTACGGGATGTCCATCCAACACACTACGGAAGGATATGCCCTGTGGAGACCCCAGAGGGTCCCAATATAGGACTGATAACATCAATGGCGACGTATGCGCGGGTAAACGAATTCGGCTTCCTTGAGACGCCCTACAGGAAGGTGAAGAACGGCAAAGTGACAGACGAGATAGAGTACCTGACTGCCATAGATGGAGAGAAGTACGTAATAGCAGAGGCAACTGCCCCTGTTGACAGATATGGCAGGCTCGTCGGGGATGCAGTGCCTGCAAGACAGGCCGGGGACTTCAAGATGGTGCCTCCTGAAGAGGTCCAGTATATGGATATCTCACCCAAGCAGATAGTGGGCGTCTCTGCCAGTCTGATCCCCTTTCTTGAGAATGATGATGCCAACAGGGCGCTGATGGGTTCAAACATGCAACGTCAGGCCGTGCCCCTGCTTCAGGCAGAGGCCCCCCTCGTGGGAACAGGTATGGAGAAATTTGTGGCAAGGGACTCAGGGCTTGCTGTATATGCGAGGAGGAGCGGGGTGGTCGAGAGTGTGGACTCCACAAGGATAGTGGTGAGGGTAACAGAGGATGGTGGTGGTGTGGATGTATACAAGTTACTGAAGTTTATCCGGTCCAACCAGGGCACCTGCTTCAACCAGAAGCCGGTGGTGAAGCCAGGACAGAAGGTCCAGAGGGGTGACCTCCTGGCAGATGGTCCCTGTATAGATGGCGGAGAACTGGCACTTGGTAAGAACGTCCTTGTGGCCTTTATGCCATGGGGTGGATACAACTTTGAGGATGCGATCCTGATAAGTGAGAGGCTGGTGAAGGAGGATGTATATACATCCATACATATTGAGGAGTTTGAGGTGGAGGCGAGGGAGACGAAACTCGGTCCTGAGGAGATCACCAGGGATATCCCGAACGTGAGTGAAGAGGCCCTCAGGAACCTGGATGAAAGTGGTATCATCAGGATAGGTGCAGAGGTGAAGCCAGGTGATATACTGGTGGGCAAGATAACACCGAAGGGTGAGACACAATTGACACCCGAAGAGAAACTGCTCAGGGCGATCTTTGGTGAAAAGGCAGAGGATGTGAAGGACACATCCCTCAGGGTTCCTCCCGGGATCTCTGGTGTGGTGGTTGATGTGAAGGTCTTCGCCAGAAGGGGTGTGAAGAAGGACGAAAGACACAAGAAGATAGAGGAAGAGGAACTGAGGGAACTGCAGGAGGAACTGCAGGAGAGGATCAGGATCATCTCAGAGGAGGGTTACTCAAAGGTGAGGTCGTTGCTTGTCGGGAAGAAGGTGGCCGAGGATGTGAAGATACCGAGGGTGAAGGAACCCATCTGTAAGAAGAATGCGGTCCTTTCAGAAAAACATCTCCAGAAGATCAAGGACAAGTACCTGAAGAGGATCAAACTGGTTGATGCCCAGACCCAGCAGAAGGTGACGCTTCTCATAGAGGAGACAGAACAGAAGATAAAGGAGGCAGAGAAGTGGTATCAGAGCAGGGTGGAGAGGATGAAGAAGGGGGACGAACTGCCACCAGGAGTGAACAAACTGATAAAGGTATATATAGCAATGAAGAGGAAGATCCAGAGTGGAGACAAGATGGCAGGAAGACACGGAAACAAGGGAGTCATCTCTGTGGTACTGCCTGAAGAGGATATGCCCTTCCTGCCAGATGGTACCCCAGTGGATATAGTACTGAACCCCCTCGGGGTGCCCTCAAGGATGAATGTGGGTCAGATCAAGGAGACCCACCTTGGATGGGCAGCAAAGGCCCTGGGGCTGCATGTGGCCTGTCCGGTGTTTGAGGGGGCCTCTGAGGCGGAGATAAAGAAACTCCTCAGGAAGGCCGGACTGCCTGAGGATGGTCAGATAACCCTTTATGACGGAAGAACGGGGGAGCCCTTCCAGAGACCGGTAACTGTTGGATACATGTATATGATGAAGTTGCACCACCTGGTAGAGGATAAGGTCCATGCACGCTCAATAGGCCCCTATTCCTTGGTTACGCAGCAGCCCCTTGGTGGAAAGGCCCAGTTCGGTGGACAGAGGCTGGGTGAGATGGAGGTATGGGCGCTGGAGGCATATGGGGCTGCCTACAGTCTGCAGGAGTTCCTCACAGTGAAGAGTGATGATGTCCAGGGAAGGGGGAAGATGTATGAGGCGATTGTGAAGGGTGAGCCCTTCCTTGAGCCGGGTGTACCGGAGTCTTTCAATGTCCTTGTGAAGGAACTGCAGAGCCTTGGCCTCGATGTGGAGTTACTCGAGAGGAAAAAGAAATCGTGAGGCCCTTGAGGGCCTTAAATCAGCCCGGGGTGTCCCGTTGGGGATACCCTGAGGGATAAATCAAAGGGGGATGAAATTGGTGGAAGAGGTATACGAACTCTATCAAAAGCCGAAGAATCCGAGGGTCTTTGATGCGATAAGGATCAAGATAGCATCACCAGAGAAGATCCGGGAGTGGTCCTATGGCGAGGTGAAGAAGCCTGAGACGATAAACTACAGGACCTTCAAGCCCGAGAGGGATGGGCTTTTCTGTGCGAAGATATTCGGGCCTGTGAAGGACTGGGAGTGCCTCTGTGGTAAGTACAAGAGGATGAAACACAGGGGTGTGATATGTGACAAGTGTGGTGTGGAAGTGACCCATTCCAGAGTGAGAAGGGAGAGGCTGGGGCATATAGAACTGGCTGCTCCAGTGGCACATATATGGTTCCTGAGGGGGGTGCCGAGCAGGATAGGCACACTGCTGGACATGACGATAAGGCAACTGGAGAGGGTACTCTACTTTGAGAGTTATGTGGTGATTGATCCGGGGCAGACTCCGCTAAAGGAGAAGCAACTCCTCTCAGAGGAGGAGTACAAGAGGTACTCTGCAGAATACGGCAGCACCTTTAAGGCAGGTATGGGGGCAGAGGCTATAAGGGAACTCCTGAAGAAGGTGGACCTTGATGAGTTGAGCAGACAGTTGAGAGAGAAGATAAAGGAGTCCACATCACTGGGTCAGAAGAGGAAACTCACCAAGAGGTTGAAGGTTGTGGAGGCCTTCAGGAAGTCAGGTAACAGGCCTGAGTGGATGATCATGGATGTGATACCGGTACTGCCGCCTGACCTGAGACCACTCGTGCATCTGGAAGGTGGGAGGTTTGCCACTTCGGACCTGAATGACCTCTACAGGAGGGTGATTAACAGGAACAACAGGCTGAAGAGGCTGATGGATCTGAAGGCCCCAAGCGTTATCATAAAGAACGAAAAGAGGATGCTGCAGGAGGCGGTGGATGCCCTCTTTGATAACAGCAAGAGGGCAAAGGCGATGAAGGCTTCTCAGAGGAGGCCACTGAAGTCCCTGAGTGACATGATCAAAGGAAAACAGGGCAGGTTCCGTCAGAATCTGCTCGGCAAGAGGGTTGATTACTCGGGCCGTTCAGTGATTGTGGTCGGACCAGAGTTAAAACTCCATCAGTGCGGTCTTCCGAAGGTGATGGCACTGGAGTTGTTCAAGCCCTTTGTGTTTAATAAACTGGAGGAGAAGGGCTATGCCACCACAATAAAGCAGGCAAAGAAACTGGTGGAGGAGGAGAGGCCAGAGGTATGGGATGCCCTTGAAGAGGTGATACAGGAGCACCCTGTGCTACTGAACAGGGCCCCAACACTTCACCGTCTCGGTATACAGGCCTTTGACCCTGTCCTTGTTGAGGGCAAGGCGATAAGGATACACCCACTTGTCTGTACCGCCTACAATGCAGACTTTGATGGTGACCAGATGGCGGTCCATGTGCCCCTCAGCATGGAGGCACAGATTGAGGCGAGGGTACTGATGATGTCTGTGAACAACCTGCTGTCTCCAGCCAATGGCAAACCGATTGTCTACCCGACACAGGATATGGTCCTGGGTATCTACTACCTCACAAAGGAGAAGAGGGGTGCAAAGGGTGAGGGGAAGGTCTTCTATGAGCCTGAAGAGGTGAGGGTAGCCTATGATGCCGGCACCGTATCTGAACACGCCAGGATAAAGGTGAGGATTGATGGTGAGATGGTGGAGACCACCGTGGGCAGGGTCCTCTTTAGAGAGATTGTGCCAGAGGGTGTGCCCTTTTCATTTATCAACAAGGTGATGACGAAGAAGGAACTCCAGAACCTCATACACTACTGTTATAAGGAATTTGGCAAGAGACAGACTGTGATATTCCTTGACAACTTAGAGAGGCTGGGCTTCGAGATGGCCACCCGCTCCGGTATATCCATATGCATGAAGGATATGCATATACCCTCGAAGAAGGCCGAACTGATAAAGGAGGCAGAGACACAGGTTATGGAGGTCTACCGTCAGTATGCCGAGGGGCTCATCACACAGGGTGAAAGATACAACAAGGTGATAGACATATGGGCAAATGTGACGGAGAAGGTGGCAGAGGAGATGATGAAGGAACTGGGAGCAGAGGACGGGGTTGAACTCACCCCTGAGGAGATGGAGGAGAGGAGGGCCTTCAACAGTATATACATGATGGCAGATTCAGGTGCGAGGGGCTCTGCTGCCCAGATCCGTCAGTTGGCAGGTATGAGAGGGCTTATGGCCAAGCCATCTGGTGAGATAATCGAGACCCCTATTACCGCCAACTTCAGGGAAGGGCTCAGTCCACTGCAGTACTTCATCTCCACCCATGGTGCCCGTAAGGGGCTTGCAGACACAGCCCTCAAGACCGCAAATGCAGGATACCTCACCAGGAGGCTGGTTGACGTTGCACAGGATGTGATAGTGACAGAGCACGACTGTGGTACCAGGGACGGAATCTATGTAACAGCACTGGTCGAGGGTGGAGAGATAATACAGTCCTTTGAGGAGAGGATACTTGGCAGGACGGCTGCAGAGGATATAAAGGACCCCCTGACAGGGCAGATAATTGTGAAGGCGAATCATGAGATAGACGAGAAGGCGGTGGAGAGGATCCTTGATGCAGGTATTGACAGGGTGAAGATAAGGTCAGTGCTCACCTGTCAGACCAAGTTTGGTGTCTGTGCCACCTGTTACGGCAGGGACCTTGCGAGGGGCACTCCGGTAGAGGTGGGTGAGGCGGTGGGTATTATTGCCGCTCAGTCCATAGGAGAACCTGGTACCCAGTTGACGATGAGGACATTCCATATAGGTGGTACCGCCACAAAGGTGATAGAGCAGGCCACCTTAGAGGCGAAGAACAGCGGGGTAGTGAAGTTTCACAACCTGAAGGCGGTGAGGAACAGAAGGGGTGTGCTTGTGGTCATTAACCGTAATGCGATGATATCTATTGTGGATGCCAGGGGAGTAGAGAAGGAGAAGTACTCCCTCGTTTACGGTGCGAACATCCTGGTGGAAGAGGGCCAGCGTGTGGAACCAGGACAGAGGCTTGTTGAGTGGGACCCATACTCAGTGCCTATCATTACAGAGGTAGGCGGAAGGGTTGCCCTTGGTGATATTGTTGAGGGTGTTACTGTGAAGGAGGAGGTGGATGAGATAACAGGCCTCAGTCAGAAGGTGATAATCGATTATCCTGCGAATATGAGGCCGAGGGTATCCATCAAAGACGAGCAGGGCAGGGCGACCCTGAAGATCCCCGGTACCAACCAGCCTGCGAGGTACCTGCTTCCTGCTGGTGCCCACATACTGGTGGAAAAGGGCGATATAGTCTCACCTGGCGATATCCTGGCAAAGATACCCAGGGAGACCACCAAGACCAAGGACATTACAGGGGGTCTGCCAAGGGTTGCAGAACTCTTTGAGGCGAGAAAGCCGAAGGAACACGCGATAGTCTCAGAGATTGACGGGGTGGTGGAGTTCAAGAGTGCTCCAAAGGGGCAGAGGATCGTGGTAGTCCGTTCTGGTGATGTGACAAAGGAGTATGTGATACCCAAGGGCAAACATGTCACTGTACATGAGGGTGACTGGGTGAGGGCAGGTGAGCCCCTTATGGATGGTGCTGTTAACCCACACAGCATTCTTGACATCCTCGGGCCGAAGGAACTCCAGAGATACCTGGTTGACGAGGTCCAGAAGGTCTACAGGCTTCAGGGTGTGAATATCAACGACAAGCATATCGAGATAATCGTGAGACAGATGATGAGAAAGATCAAGATTGAGGACCCTGGTGATACCGATTTCTTAGTGGGTGAACAGGTTGACAGGATTGAGTTTATAGAGGCCAATGAGAGGGTGAAGGCGAAGGGAGGAAGACCTGCCACAGGTAAGCCCATGCTCCTGGGGATCACCAAGGCATCACTTACCACTTACAGTTGGGTCTCTGCCGCATCGTTCCAGGAGACCACAAGGGTGCTGACGGATGCTGCCCTTGAGGGGAAGGTGGATGAACTGAGGGGTCTTAAGGAGAATGTGATAGTGGGAAGGATAATACCCGCAGGCACCGGGATGGAGAGGTACCGCAACACCTTTGTGAAGAGCGATAAGTTTTCTCTCTTCTTTGAGGAGAAGGGGGTGGCTGTTGAGGAAGAGGAGGCTGAATGAAGAGGATACTGGTTGCCCATGACGGTTCCAGGGTCTCCAGGAAGGCCCTGAAGACCGGTATACAGTTGGCCCTAAAATTCGGTTCAGAACTGTATGTCCTGTCTGTTGTGCCGGAACTCTATCTGACTGAACTCTCCGAGGCTGACAGGGAGAGGATCAGGGAGGTCCTTACAGAGGAGACTCATAAGTTGATGAAGAAGGTAGAGAAGGAACTGACCTCTAAGGAGATCCCCTTCAAGTGTCTGGTGAAACAGGGGGACCCTGCCGAGGTTATAATCAAGACCGCAAGGTCCTTAAGGACCAATCTTATCGTTACGGGTTCCCATGGAAGGAGCGGGCCTTCAAGGTTTCTCCTGGGTAGTGTCTCCTCAAAGGTCCTGCAACACGCCCACTGTCCTGTACTTGTAGTGAAGTAGTGACAGTAAGGATATCGCCCGGTATCTTACTGCAACTTGGGGAGATGGAGGTCTCTGACCTGTGGCAGGTGATGAGGATCGATCGTTACTCCTTCAGTACACCCTGGTCAGAGGAGTCCTTCCTGAGGGAGATCCAGAACCCCTCATCTGTCACCCTTGTTGCCACACTGAAATCCAGAGAGGTGGTGGGTTTTATCTGTGCTTCCTGTACTGCTGAGGAGGCAGAGATAAAGACCCTCGCAGTAAGGGCGGATATGAGGAGGAGGGGGGTTGCTACGGCCCTGATGAAGGAGGCGATGAGGAGGCTTTATAATCAGGGCTGTAAGAAGGTGTTTCTGGAGGTGAGGGTCTCAAATACTGCCGCGAGGAGGCTCTATGAGAAACTCGGTTTCAGGATCGTTGGGGTGAGGAGGGGTTACTATATCAGGCCTGAGGAGGATGCGGTCGTGATGTCCAGGGATCTGTACCCTCCAGATCGGCAGATTGACTCCTGAAAAGGACTCAGAAATAGACCAGGTCTCTGTAGTTCTGTAAGAACCTCACCGCCTCTATCGCATCCTGGAGTGAATGGGCCTCCACGGTGAAGACCAGGTCTTCACTGCCAGAGTCTTTGAGCATCTGAAAGAGTTCCTGAAAGTTGAAATTGCCCTTCCCAGGCGCCATATGAAGGTCCCTTGTCCTGTCATTGTCATGGATATGGATTTCGGATATGTACCTCAGGGTGGGCTGAAGCCATTCGGTCAGAGACACGGATGAAAAGAGATTGAAGTGGCCTGTATCAAAACAGAGACCGATCTCTGGTGTGTCCAGTTTCTCCATCAAAAGAATGAGATTATCCGGGGTGTCTTCAAAGATGTTTTCTACTGCTATCCTGAGGTCACCCCTTTCTTTCAGTATCTCTTCCCATGTCAGGAGGCTCTTTTCAAGCCATATCTCCACTTTATGGTCATATCTCCATTTGTCATAGCCTGAATGGAATACCACTACAGAGGCATCCAGCAGTTTTGCGAACCTCAGGGCCTGTTTCATCCTCTTGAGGGTGACCTCTCTTATTAGTGGGTCAACAGCCCCTGGACTGAGGTCCATAAAGGGGCCATGGATAGTGAAAGAGGGGGAGTACTCAAACCCCTCTTTCAGGGCCTCTATCTCACCATCCTGGAGGGTGTCAAGGTCTTCAGCATCAAAGTATATCTCTAAATTGAATCTGTACTGGTTTATAGGGGAAAGGTACTCCTCTATCTTTCTGTAGGGTATATGAAAGTAGAGGTTAGACCGAGGCCTTTTCAGTTTTCTTCTCCTCTTTTTTATTCTCTTTCTTTGTCCCCTCTTCCTGCGCCTTCTTCTCAGCCTCCATCGCCTTTTTCCTCTCTTCAGAGGGGTAGTCAGTGATGTACCATCCGGTGCCCTTCAGGATGAAGGATGTGTTCGAGATCAGTTTTTTCAACTCCCCTCCACATTCCGGGCATGTGGAGAGGGGCTCATCTGTTATCTTCTGCACCACCTCGAGTTTCTTTTCACAGTCCAGACACCTGTACTCATATATCGGCATAGCCGCACCTCCCTTTGGGATAATAGGTCTTCAGGTGGTCCTCATGCCCATGCTCTGGGCCATCTTCAGGAAGTTTGAAAGGGACCTGTCATAACTCCTCTCATAGGAGTCATGGAAGAAACAGGCAGGCAGTTCACCGTGTCTCCTGTGATAATGCAGACACTCACAGCACCTGCCCTTCCTCGCACAGGGTTCATAAGAGCAGTTGCAGATCGCAAGATTCTCCTCCCTGATACACTCCATCGCCTCTACCTCCTGTTGGGTTTTGATGGAAAAAAATTAATATAATCTACCACATTAGAATTTCTTAATTCAATGAGCAATAAGCATTCCCGAATTTAAAACTCACACTTCTGAAGTGTGAGTTTTGAACAGATCTAATCTGCTGGGGCCCATGCCGTCTCAGGCAACTCAGGTGACTAATCCTCAAATCTGACCCCTGTTGCTACATTGTCAAAGGTGTTTTCCCACCTGTCAAAGGCCCCTTCCTCAGCCATGCACATCAGGGCGTATATCCTGTGGTCTTTCATGGCATAATATACGATAGACTCAAAATTCTTATCTCCCAGTTGTAATGATCTCGTGACCCATCTGCCCTGGATACCGCCGATCTCAATTGGGCCTGAGTCCTGCTCCTGAACCCCTGCAAGGTCGGCCCTTGATGATACCATCTTTAAAAACTCTTCAAGGCTCATATTCTCAGGTAACTTCTGTACAAAAAGGCTTATCTGGGCCGAATCATCGGGTGAGACCACTGTGATCTCTGTGTTTGACACAGTCCTTGTCTTCCGCCAGCCATCAGGGAAGGTGACAACAATCCCCTCCTTTTCATACACTACCCGTTCATCTTTGCTGCAACCCATTACAATGGCCACCACAAAGAGGCTTATAAGGAAAATCCCCCACGCCCTTTTCATATAATCCTGCCTCCTTTCTTTGAGAGTTCAGCACAATTATAACATGATCTTAGAGAAGGTGTGCTGGATAGTAGGGGAGTGGGGAGAGACCACCCTGCCGGGATGAGGTGAGATCCTCAACATATAGTATTTTTGTATTTGAGGGATGCAATATCTGGTGTTTTTTACATGAATAGCAATTTTGGACTTGACATTTGAGGAGATTTTGTTTATCATTAGGTGGTAAAAAGTGGTAAAAAGTGGAGGCACCGGTGCCTATTTTCTCTGGTAAGTACTATTACAGTCTCGATGAGAAGGGAAGGGTGATGATCCCTTCTCCCCTCAGAGATACCCTGAAGAGGAACTACAGTTCAAAGTTATATGTTACAAATTCTACAGACAGGAAGTGTATCCAGGTCTATCCTGCAGAGGAGTGGCAGAGCATGGTCGAGAAGGTGAGGCAGATGCCACAGTCCAAGAAGTCAGTCAGGTGGTTCATGAGGACTGTTATAGCCTCTGCCCATGAGTGTGAACTTGACAGACAGGGCAGGTTGCTGGTGCCTTCGGCACTCAGAGAGGATGCGGGCCTTGACGGAGAGGTTGTTGTGGTGGGTCAGATCAACAAGATAGAGATATGGAGCAGACAGAGGTGGGATGAGGAGACAGACCCGAACAAGGTGGATATAGATGCCTTTGAGGAGGAACTTGCATCTTACGGACTGTAAGGCACAGACCGGTCCTACTGAGGGAGGTGATAGACCGCCTCATCACTGACAGGGAAGGGGTATATGTGGACGCCACTGTTGGCAGTGGAGGGCATGCGGAGGAGATATTGAGGAGGTGTGGAGATGCTGCAAGGGTCTTCGGGATAGACAGGGACCCGGAGGCGATAGAGAGGACGAGGCAGAGGATAAAGGACCCAAGGCTTACCCTGATACAGGGGAGGTTCTCTCAGATGTCAGATCTACTGAAGGGTTTTTCTACAGAGGAGGTGGATGGGGTCCTGATGGACCTCGGGGTCTCCCTTGAACAGTTGAAGTCTGAAGAGAGGGGATTCAGTTTCCACTCCGATGCACCCCTTGACATGAGGATGGATATGGAGGGTGATCTAACCGCAGAGGTGATAGTGAATAGATGGACAGAGAGACAGATAGAGGACATCCTGAGGAGATACGGGGAGGAGAAGAGGGCCCGTCTCATAGCAAGAGAGATAGTGAGACAGAGGTCCAGGGCACCGATAAAGAGGTGTTCAGAACTCGCCTCTGTTGTGGAGAGGGTCTATGGCAGGAGGGGCAGAGTGCATCCGGCCACAAGGACATTTCAGGCCCTCAGGATTGCTGTAAATAATGAGATAGAGGAACTCCAGAGCGGTCTCCAGGAGGCCCTCAAACTCTTAAAGAAAGGCGGCAGACTCTGTGTCATATCCTACCACTCCCTTGAGGACAGGGTGGTAAAGAGGTTTCTCCTTGAGATGGAGAAAGAGAGGAAGATGAGGAGGCTCACTAAGAAGCCAATTACACCATCTGAACAGGAGAGGAGGTTGAACCCATCTTCAAGGAGTGCAAAACTGAGAGTGGGGGAGAGATTATGATTGGTCGATTCATCAGGGGTATCCTGGTCTCTGTGGTTGTTCTCCTGCCTGTGGCGGTTCTGGGCATCACCCTCTGGCTCAGGACAGAGGTGATAAACCTGGAATATGAACTGGCCCAGTATCAGCAGATGAAGGAAAATCTCCTGGATGAACAGAGGAGACTCCTCACAGAGAAGGAGGAGTCTGGTTCTGTCTGGAACCTTGAGAGGTATGCAAAAGAGAGACTTGGCCTGGATTCACTTAACAGGACAAGGGTCTTTTATGTCCGGATACAACCAGGGCCGAAGCCCTACATAACCGGCTACAGGGAACAGCAGTGAGACCTCCAGAGCCGGGCCATAGACAGAGGCTATCGAAGAGGGGTATAATAGTTGTAAGCATCTGCGGGACTGCATTCTTCCTGGTCTTTTTGAGACTATTTGAAGTTATGCTCCTCAATCATCATACCTATCAGAGGTTAGCCTCTGAACAGTATACCAAGGTTCGGGAGATCGTTGTTAACAGGGGCAAGATCTTTGACAGGAGAGGCAGGGTACTTGCACTCAATACAGATGCGGTTTCGGTGTACTACAGACCAGGACTGGAGTCACCACCTCAGGAGGCGTTGGAGAAACTGAGCAACCTTCTCGGTCTGCCAGAGAGGAGACTCCGTGAAAAGTTTGATTCCAGAAGGAGGTTCCTCTGGCTGGCGAGGAAGATAGATGCAGACAGATCAAAGGAGTTTGAAAGGATACCACTGAAAGGCCTGGGACTCCTCAGGGACACGAGGCGGGTATACCCAAAGGGAAAGATTGGTGCCCATCTGCTCGGCTTTGTGGATATAGACAACAGGGGCCTGGAGGGTGTGGAGAGGGTGTATGATGACCTGCTGAGCAGGGAGGCCCCGAAGGTTACCCTGAGGACAGACGCCCTTGGCAATCTACTGTACAGCGGGGTAGAGACCGAGACAGAGGGCAACGGGATCGTGCTCACCATAGATGAGGCTGTACAGGTGATAGTTGAGAGTGAACTGGACAGGGCCGTAAAGAAGTGGAGCCCGAGGGCCGCCTCTGTGGTTGTTATGGACCCGTATACAGGGGAGGTCCTTGCACTTGCTAACAGGCCAACCTTTGATCCAAACTCGCCGGGCCGCTACAGGGCATCTTACAGAAGGAACCGTGCGGTAACAGATCTCTATGAGCCCGGTTCCACCTTCAAGATAGTAATGGCAGCAGCAGCCCTTGAGACAGGAACTGCAACCCTTGCCACGAGACTCGACTGCTCAGAGGGGTATGTGGATGTTGCAGGAAAGAGGATATGGGACACCAGGAAGCACGGTGTCCTCACATTGAAGGAGGTCATACAGAAGTCATCAAATGTGGGAGCGGTCAAGATAGCAATGAAGATTGGCCCTGAGGTGTTCTACAGGTATGTAAAGGCCTTCGGTTTTGGAGAGAAGACAGGGATAGACCTGGTTGGCGAAAGCACTGGTGTGGTGAAGCCACTCAGTGCATTCTCAGGGACAACACTTGCTGCGATGGCTATCGGGTATGAGGTGATGGTGACCCCCATTCAGGTGCTGAGGGCCTACTCAGCCGTGGCCAATGGTGGTTACCTGGTGAGGCCACATCTGTTGAAGGCGATCGTTACGCCTGAGGGTCATATACTATACCCTAAGGAATATCCAAAAGAGAGGATTATATCTTCAAGGACTGCATATATGCTTAAAGAGGCCCTCAAGGCTGTAGTGACAGAGGAAGGCACTGGCCACCATGCCACAATTGAGGGCAACACAGTGGCAGGTAAGACAGGCACCACCAGGATGGTTGATCCTGCCACAGGCAGGTACTCGAAGGACCACTATGTGAGTTCCTTTGTCGGGTTCGTGCCAGCAGACAGGCCTGCCATGGCTGTAGTAGTGGTATTCTGGGATCCTAAAGGTGCCTACTATGGAGGAGAGGTGGCAGCCCCTGTGTTCAGGACGATCGCCTCAAGAATCCTCTCTTATATGATGGTGCCAAGGGAGGATCTGTCGCCAGGCCATATACTCGTTTCAGATAGACAGAGATACCAGGAGAGGACACCGAGGAATGAGGTTAACTGAACTGTTTGATGGATACGCCGGTCTTTTAAGGCTTGAGGGGGATGCAGTTGTCTCCGGGCTCTCCATAGACTCCAGGAGGCTGAAGATGGGAGAGGTCTTCTTTGCGATTGCCGGCAGCAGGCATGACGGCATCCAGTTTATCAGGGATGTGGAGTCAAAGGGGGCATCTGCAGTAGTGACTGACAGGGAGGTGGACTCCTCACTGCCCACCGTGCTGGTGAGGGATATACAGGATGCCCTCGCCTTCGCAGCAGACCGTTTTTTCCATCATCCCTCTGCAGAGGTGAAGGTGATGGGGGTTACGGGCACAAATGGCAAGACCACCACCAGTTCGCTCCTGCAGAGGATACTGTCCACTGCCGGGGTAAAGACCGCCCTGATAGGTACGGTGAGGTATTCTGTTGAAGGCCCTGGAGGGACCACTGTCTGGACCGCAAGCCCTCAGAATACCACCCCTGATGCGATAACCTGGCAGGCACTGTTGAGGAGGGCAGTCTCAGAGGGTGCCGAGGTGGTAGTGGCGGAGGTATCCTCCCATGCGCTGTCTCTGAGGAGGGTGGATTATACGGAGTTTCATATATCCATCTTCACGAACCTCTCTATGGACCATCTGGACTTCCATGGCAGTATGGAGGATTACTACCAGGCGAAGTTGAGGCTCTTCAGGGAGTTGACCTCTGGTGCAGGGGTCTTCAATGCAGATGACCCCTACAGTTTAAGGGCATACAGGGAGTGCTTGGGCCTCGAGGGTCTCCTCTGCGGCCAGTCCGAGGAGGCAACTTACAGGTTTGATGTGCTCAGGAGTGACTCCATGGGGGTCAGGTTCGTCCTGAACGGACCTGATGTCCGTCTGGAGATGTGGACCCCGCTGGTCGGTCTCTTTAATGTCTACAATGTGGTGATGGCCACTGTGGCCGCCCTCCAGTGCGGTCTCCCTCAGGAGGTGGTTACAGAGGCCGTTGCGGGATTTGGTCCTGTAGACGGCAGGCTCCAGAGGATTGATTCTCCTGATGGTTTTTCCGTCTTTGTGGACTATGCCCATACACCGGATGCACTCCAGAATGTACTGTCTGCACTCAGGGAGATTACTGAGGGGAGGTTGATCACCCTCTTTGGATGTGGAGGTAACAGGGACAGGGGTAAGAGGCCGCTCATGGGGAGGGTTGCCACGGAATTGAGCGACTTCGTGGTGATCACATCAGATAACCCCAGGGATGAGCCCCCTTCCCGGATTATAGAAGAGATACTCAGTGGTGTGGTAAGAGACAATTACACCGTTGTACAGGACAGACGGGAGGCGATAAGACATGCCATTGGTATGGCCACCCGTGGGGATGTGGTCCTTATAGCAGGTAAGGGGCATGAGAGGTATCAGGAGATTCGGGGTGTGAGATACCCCTTTTCTGATACAGAGGTGATTGGAGAGGTCCTGGGGGTCCTTACACATGAGTAGATACACCATCACAGAGATTATAGAGGCGACAGGTGGTAGAGTTCTGTCAAAGGGACAGGAGTATGTTACTGGCATATCCATCGACTCCAGGACGATAAAGGAGGGTGAACTCTTTATAGCCCTGAAGGGGCAGAGGTTTGATGGCCATCAGTTCCTGGAGGAGGCGCTCCAGAGGGGCAGTGGTGCTGTTGTGAGCCTGCCACCACTGTTGCCATACCAGGGCAGGAGCATCATCTATGTGGACAACACCCTGAAGGCCCTGCAGAGGATAGCCCGTTACAGGAGGGTAAAGTCCGAGGCAACGGTGATCGGAGTTACAGGGACAAATGGTAAGACCACCACAAAGGAGATGATAGCCACTGTGCTGTCACGGAGATACAGGGTCCTGAGGAGCAGGGGGAACCTCAACAACCAGATAGGTCTTCCCCTCTGCCTGACAGACCTTACTGATGAGGAGTTTGCTGTCCTGGAGATGGGTGCGTCCAGGGTTGGTGATATAAGGGAACTCTGTGAAATCGCTCTCCCCCAGATCGGGGTGATCACAAATATCGGGCCTGCCCACCTGGAGGGGTTCGGCAGTATTGAACAGGTGAGAAAGACAAAACTGGAGATGCTCGAGTTTGTGGATACCCTGATAATAAACCATGACGATCCCATGCTTTTTCCACTCACAGGGGAGAGTAGAGCCGTGAGGGAGTTGATAACCTATGGGCTTTCTGAGGGTGCGATGGTGAGGGCAACAGAGATCCACTACAACTCCACGGGTATAAACTTCACTCTCAGGGTAAATGCAAAGGCGATACCTGTGAAACTGAACCTCTTCGGTAGGTTTAATGTGTACAATGCCCTGGCTGCTGCATCGGTCTGCCTCCTCTTTGGCTGTCTGAATGAGTTTAAGGAGGCGATAGCAGAATTCAGGGGTGTACCGATGAGGCATGAGATAAGACACCTGAAGGGTGCAACAGTGATAAGTGACCTGTATAATGCGAACCCTGCCTCTATGGAGGAGGCGGTAAAGGAACTGGTCCACCTGAAGAGGGCCCGTGCAGTGGCCGTCCTTGGAGACATGCTGGAACTGGGGGCCTACTCGGAGGTGGCCCATCGGGACCTCGGCAGATGGCTCGCAACCCTGCCGGTTGACCTGTTTATCGGTGTTGGTCCTCTGATGAGATACGCCTGTGAGGAGTTCCAGAGGATGGACTCCACCAGAGAGGTCTACTCAGTGGATGATCCCCTACAGGCCAGACAGATACTGCTGGAGAGGGTAAAAGAGGGTGATACGGTGCTCGTGAAGGGCTCCAGAGGAATGAAGTTGGAAAGACTGCTGGAGGAATAGATGCTTTACTGGTTGCTTTATAGTTTGCATGAGTTCTTCTTCCCATTCAATGTCTTCAGGTATATCACCTTCAGGACAGCGATGGCGGTGGTGACCGCCTTTACTATAACCTTTCTATTCACCCCCTATCTTATCAGGTGGCTCCAGAGGGGGGGATTTACACAGCAGGTGAGAGACGACGGGCCTCAGAGCCATCTCAAGAAGTCAGGCACACCTACCATGGGTGGACTCCTGATCCTCTGTAGCATTGTGGTTACCTCACTGCTCTGGATGGACCTGAAGAACCCCTACCTCTGGGTGATGGTGATAAGTACCGTGCTGTTCGGTCTGATCGGACTGGCTGATGACTATCTGAAGGTGGTGAGAAGGAACCATAAGGGGTTGAGGGCCTGTCAGAAGTTTGGGCTACAGATACTGATTGCCACAGGTATAAGTCTGTACCTCTACTACAATCCCCATGACCCCTACAGTACAAAACTGAGTGTACCCTTCTTCAAGAAGTGGTTGATAGACCTGAGTGTGTTTTACATCCCCTTTGCGGTCTTCGTAATGGTGGGGGCAAGTAATGCGGTAAACCTTACTGACGGGATAGATGGCCTCGCCATAGGTCTGGTAGCGATAGCCGCCCTTGCCAATGGGGCGCTCGTTTACATCAGTGGACATTCAGGACTTGCAAGGTACCTGCAGGTGCTTTATCTTCCGAGTACTGGAGAGTTGACCATATTCTGTGGTGCCCTCTTCGGGGCTGCCCTCGGATTTCTCTGGTATAACACCTATCCCGCTGAGGTATTTATGGGGGATGTGGGTGCCCTCGGTCTGGGAGGTGCCCTCGGGACACTGGCAGTTATAACCAAGCATGAGATAGTGCTCGCAGTGGTCGGTGGGATATTCGTATTTGAGACCGTGTCTGTGGTACTGCAGGTGGTCTCCTTCAAACTTACAGGCAGAAGGGTCTTCAAGATGGCACCCCTCCACCACCACTTTGAGGTGAAGGGCTGGGCTGAGCCTAAGACCGTGGTCAGGTTCTGGATCGTGGGTATACTCTTGGCACTATTGAGCCTTTCAACACTCAAGTTGAGATGACCGAGTTCAGGGACAGGAATGTGCTTGTAATAGGGCTTGGAAGGAGTGGCCTCGGCGCTGCACGGCTCCTGAGTCATCTGGGGGCCAGGGTGACGGTGTCTGAGTTGAGGCCCGAGACCAAAGGGGTGGACCTGCCAGAGGGCGTGAGGATAGTAACAGGTCCACACAGGGAGGAACTCCTGGATGGCACCGATATGGTGGTTGTCAGCCCCGGGGTGCCGACCTGGATAGAGATCCTGAGAGAGGCGAATAGGAGGGGAGTGGAGGTGGTCTCAGAGATAGAGGTCGCCTACAGGTGCACAGAGGTGCTCGGTATACCATGGGTATGTGTGACCGGTACAAACGGCAAGACCACCACAACCACAATGATATCCGAGATGCTCAGGGCCGCTGGCCATGACATCCTCACAGGTGGAAACATCGGGGTTGCGATGACGGAATTGGTCCTGGAGAGGCTCCAGGCAGGTGGTCTCGATGGTGTCAGGTATGTGGTGGCAGAGGTCTCCTCTTTCCAGTTGGAGACGATCAGGCGTCTGAGGCCCTATGTGGCTGTGCTTCTGAACATCACCCCTGACCATCAGGACAGGTATCCAGGCCCAGCAGAATACAGGGAGGCGAAGTTGAGGCTCTTCATGAACCAGACACCATCTGACAGGGCTGTACTGAATTATGACCAGTTGAGAGAGGTCTCAAGGGCCTGTCCCTCTCAGGTGTACTTCTTCTCCAGGACTGAGGAGGTGAGGGGTGCCTTCCTGAGGGACGGCCTCTTATGGTTGAATACCGATCTGCTCTCCCCTATCCTTGAGGCAAAGGAGATGGGGGTGAGGGGTACCCATAACATAGAGAATGCCCTCGCCGCTTCAGTGGCATCATACCTCTGCGGGGCCGGACTTGAGGATATAAGGAGGGTCTTGAAGGGGTTCAAGGGGCTGCCTCACAGGCTCGAGTATGTGGCTACTGTGAGAGGGGTGGACTTCTATAACGACTCAAAGGCGACGAACATGGACTCGGTCCTTAAGTCTGTGGAGGGTTTTGGTGGTGGGGTGATACTCATTCTGGGTGGTAAGGACAAGGGGGCCGATTTTTCAGAACTGTTGAGGGTGAAGAGCCGTCTGAAGGCGATAGTGGCCATTGGTGAGGCGAGGAGGAAGATCCTGTCTCAACTGGGCCCGCACCTGAGGGTCTATGAGGCGACAGGGATGGGGGATGCCATCGGGATATGTATGGAGGTCTCTCAGGATGGGGATGTGGTTCTCCTCAGTCCCGGTTGTGCCAGTTTTGATATGTACAGGGACTACGAGCACAGAGGTGATGATTTCAAGGAAAAGGTGAGGAGCCTTCAGTATGCAGTCAAGGGATAGGGGTGTGGATCTCTGGTTCCTGGCCTCTGTTGCCGGGTTGACCCTTATAGGGGTGGTGATGGTCTACAGTTCTACCTCTGTACCCAGGGTGTATCTGGACAGACAGATCCAGCATCCACAGAACCTCTTCTTCCTGAAGAGGCACCTGTTCACCCTTGTCCTTTCCACAGCGGCGATGTATCTCCTGTACAGGACCTCTATCCATAGATTGAGGATGTTTGCCTATCCGATGCTGGGGATGTCTCTGTTGTTGCTGATAGCCGTCTTTGTCCCTGGACTGGGGGTGAAGATAAATGGTGCCCAGAGATGGTTGAAACTCTGGCCATCAACATTTCAACCCTCCGAATTTGCAAAGTTTGCGATGATCCTTTTCCTTGCAAGATACCTGTCAGAGAGGCAGCAGGAGATTGAGAAACTGAAGATATTTCTTCTGCCAGTAGGGGTGATGCTGCTGATCCAGGGCCTTCTGCTGAAACAGCCCGATTTTGGGGGTGCGGTGGTTATTGGTCTGCTGACCCTGCTGATGCTCTATCTGGCCGGGGTGCCCAGGTTCTATCTCATAAGCCTTGGCCTGTGCCTGGTGCCTCCTGGTGTGGTCCTGGTTATGCAGCCCTACAGGCTGAAGAGGCTCGTCGCCTTCCTTGATCCGTGGGCAGACCCGAAGGGGGCAGGGTTCCAACTGGTCCAGTCCCTTATAGCCCTTGGCAGGGGAGGGTTGATCGGTGTGGGTATCGGCAACAGTCAGCAGAAACTGAACTTCCTGCCGGAGGCAAACACTGACTTTATATTCTCACTGATCGGTGAAGAGATGGGCTTTCTCGGTGCCTCACTGGTACTGGTCCTCTTTTTCATCTTCTTTTACAGGGGAGTGAAGATAAGTTCTCAGAGGGCAAACCCCTTCAGCAGGTACCTCGCCTTTGGTCTGACCATGATGGTTACCGTACAGGCGGTGGTCAATATGGCGGTGGTAACGGGGCTCTTGCCCACAAAGGGGCTCCCCCTCCCATTTGTGAGTTATGGGGGGTCCTCACTCTTGGTGAACTTCATGGCGGTGGGCGTGCTGTTGAGGCTGTCAAAGAGGGAGATGGAGTACCAGACAGGGGTCATCACAAGGGATATGCTCATCAAGAGGAGGGTGAGGTTGAGGATGAAGACAGGCAGGTTGAGGCTCGGCGTATGAGCGAGGTGGTCCCAAAGAGGGTTGTCTTCACAGGCGGGGGCACCGGTGGGCACCTCTATCCCCTTCTTGCGGTGGCAGAGGAGTTCAGGGAGAGATACCCCCTTGTGGAGGTTGTATTTATTGGTTCAGAGAGGGGGACAGAGGCGAGGGTCGTCCCGAAGGAGGGCTATCCACTCAGGATACTGGAGATAGAGGCGGTTATGGGGAGGCCGATCCATAAAAAGATGAGGGCACTCTACAGGGTATACAGGGCTGTGAGAAGGTGTTACAGGGAACTGGAGGAACTGCGACCAGAGGTGGTGGTGGGTTCAGGTGGGTATGTCTCTGTCCCTGCAACTGTGAGTGCATGGCTCCTGGGTGTCCCTGTGGTGATCCTGGAGCAGAACGCGGTGCCTGGCTGGGCCAACAGGTTCCTCGGGATGATCTCTGATGCTGTGTGTGTTACTCATCAGGAGACGATGAAGTACTTTCCCCGAAGGAAGGTCCACCTCACGGGTAACCCTGTCAGTAGGAAGGTCCTGATGGGGAGCAGGCGTTCTGGCCTGAAGATATTCTCCCTCAGAGAGGATACCTTTACAGTGCTTGTTTTTGGTGGCAGTTCAGGGGCCCATGCCATAAACAGGGCGATGACAGAGGCCCTGCAGTGGTTGCTCGATCTGAGAGAGGAGGTCCAGTTCCTCCACCAGACAGGTGACAGGGATTACGAATTTGTAAGAGAGGCATACCAGAGATACGGCTTTCGTGGCACAGTCACACCATACATATACCAGATGCCAGAGGCGTATGCAGTGGCCGACCTGGTCGTCTGCAGGGCCGGTGCCACAACCATTGCGGAGTTATGTGTCACAGGCAGGCCATCCATCCTGATCCCCTATCCACATGCCACAGGGGACCACCAGTTGAGGAATGCAGAGAGGCTCCAGGCGATGGGGGCCTCGGTGGTAATCAGGCAGGAGGAGTTGACAGGGCAGGTCCTGGCTGATGAGATAAAGAGACTTTACAGGGATGAGGGGTTGAGGGGACAGATGGGCTCAAGGGCAAGGGCAGGCGCAAGGCTTGACGCCGCAGAGCGGGTTGTGGATATAGCGGTATCACTGATAAAGAGGGTGAGTGAGACAGAGGGATTGAAACACACCCTGACAGTGACAGACGGAGGTGGAGATGTTTGAACACTACAGGAGGATCCACTTTGTCGGTATCGGTGGTTCAGGCATGAGCGGGATAGCAGAGGTTCTGCATAACCTCGGCTATGAGGTGACCGGTTCAGACCTGAAGGAGTCAGAGGCGGTCCGGAGGCTGAGGGGACTGGGGATAGAGGTCTGGATAGGTCACAGGCCTGAGAACCTGAGAGACCCCCATGTGGTGGTGGTCTCCTCTGCTGTATCGGACGACAACCCAGAGGTTGTTGAGGCGAAGCGGAGGTCTATCCCTGTTATCCCGAGGGCAGAGATGCTCGCAGAACTGGGCAGGCTCAAATACAGCATCTTGGTGGCAGGTGCCCATGGTAAGACCACCACAACATCCCTCATCTCTGCAGTGCTTGCCGAGGCTGGAATGGACCCGACAGTGGTGATAGGTGGAAGGCTCAAGGCCACTGGTTCCGGGGCATCCCTCGGTAAGGGCCCCTTCCTGGTCGCTGAGGCGGATGAGAGCGATGGGTCCTTCCTCAAATTGAGCCCGACCATTGCGGTTGCCACTAATATAGACCGTGAGCATATGAACTTCTTCAGGACAATGGACCGTCTTTACAGTGCCTTCAGGGAGTTTCTCGACAGGGTGCCCTTTTATGGTGCCTCGGTCGTCTGCCATGATGACCCATACCTCAGGAACATGGTGAAGGAACTCACCAGAAGGTGCATCACATACGGTTTCTCAGAGGACTCGGATATCCAGGCCCATGATGTGAGGGCCTCTGAGAGGGGTATGACCTTCAGGGTGAGGTGCTTCGGGCAGGACCTCGGGGAGTTTCAGACCCCCCTCATAGGCAGGCATAATGTCCTGAATGCACTCGCCTCTGTTGGGGTGGCAGGACAGTTAAGGATAGAGCCTGAGGTGATGAGGATCGCACTCCGTAACTTCAAGGGTGTCCAGAGGAGGTTCGAGTTGAAGGGAGAATACCACGGGGTGAGGATTTACGATGATTATGGCCACCACCCCACAGAGATCAGACAGATACTGAGGGCGATAAGGGAGTCTCTCAGCCCTAAGAGGGTGATTGTGATATTTCAGCCCCATAGATACACGAGGACACTTGACCTATTTGATGAGTTTGTGAGGGCCTTTGATGGGGCCGATCTGCTCTACCTGCTTGACATATACCCTGCTGGAGAAGGCCCCATTGATGGGGTCAGTTCCTCTGCACTGGCAGAGGCGATCGGGAGGAGGAGGGCAGGGGGCGTGTATTACATTGCTGACAGGGCAGATGAGAGTAGCAGACAGGGGTTTATAAAGGACCTGCTGGGTGAGTTAAGGGATGGAGACCTGGTGCTCACCCTCGGGGCGGGTGATGTCTATAAGTACTCCGAGACCATTACAGAGGAGTTGAGACGGAGGGATGCTTGACAGACTGAAACAACTCGGTTTTGATGGTGAGATCAGGAGAGGAGTATCCCTGAGGGAGATGACCTCTCTCAGGATCGGCGGTTCCTGTGAGTATCTGATAGAACCGTCAGATCCCTTCAGCCTGAAGTTGCTGCTGGAATTACTCGCAGAGGAGGAAAGGGAGGCGGTGGTGATAGGTGGGGGGACCAACCTCCTTGTTAGCGATGAAGGGGTTCAGGAGGTGGTGGTCTCTCTACGGGGATGGAAGAAGACCGCAGTGGTTGAGGCCACGGATGAGTATGAGGTCGTGTTTGTACAGCCGGGGGTTGCACTGCAGTGGATGGTGGAGACAGCGGCCCAGAGGGGACTTACAGGGCTGGAAGGTCTGGTGGGAATCCCGGGCACTATTGGTGGTGCGGTCTTTGGTAATGCAGGCTCCTATGGTTATGAGATCGGGAAGGTGGTGGATCGGGTGACGGTTATCACCCGATCCGGAAGGATGGAGACACTTCAGAGTGCTGAGGTGGGTTTTGGATACAGGTGCACTGGCCTGGAAGGGGTGATAGTGGGTGTCCATCTGAGGCTCCTCAAGGATGACCCTGAGAGGGTGAAGTCGAGGTGCAGGGAGTTCCTTCAGCATAAGAAGCAGAGCCAGCCCCTCGGTGAGGCATCGGCAGGGTGTGTCTTTAAGAATCCCCCTGGAAAGAAGGCCGGTCAGTTGATAGAGGAGGCAGGCCTGAAAGGGACAAAGGTGGGGCAGATACAGGTGAGCCAGAGGCACGCCAATTTCTTTATAAACCTCGGGAGGGGGACCTCAAGGGACTTTATTGACCTGATGCACCTCGTGCAGGAAGAGGTGTACAGGAGGTTCTCCATCTCCCTGGAGCCTGAGATAAGGTTTGTCGGCAGATTTAATGGTGGCTGATATGAGGATAGGGGTTATAGCAGGTGGTGAGTCCTCTGAAAGGGAGGTGTCCCTCAAAAGTGGCAGGGCCGTATTTGAGGCCCTGAAGGGGAAGGGCTACAATGTCCTTTTTATAGATGCTGACAGGACACTGCCAGAGAAACTCATTAATGAGCCTGTTGATGTGGCCTTTCTGGTCCTTCACGGTGGCTGGGGAGAGGATGGCTCCATTCAGGGTATGCTTGAGGTGATGGGTATACCCTATACAGGCTCAGGTGTCCTCGCCTCTGCTGCGGCTATGGACAAGGTGGTATCAAAGAGGCTCTTTCAGTCAGAGGGACTCTCCGTACCTCCCTATACTGTGGTGGATGCAGAGGGCGGGTTCTCTGTGCCGGAATTTGGTCCTCCCTGGGTGGTGAAGCCGAGGAGGGAGGGATCAAGCGTGGGTGTGAGTATTGTGGATGACAGAGACAGCCTCGCTGATGCGATAGAGGAGGCATCCAGGTATGGAAGATGGGTGATCCTGGAAGAGTATATCAGTGCCAGGGAGGTCCATATAGGGATACTGGGTGATAGGGTGCTTGGAGGGGTGGAGGTGAGGCCACGGAGGCGTTTCTATGACTACAGGGCGAAGTACACCCCTGGTGAGACGGATTATATCCTGCCACCAGAACTTGAGCCTGAGACCTATGAGAGGGTGAAGGAGGTGGCCTTCAGGGCCCACAGGGCCTTGGACTGTGCGGGTGCCACAAGGGTGGACCTGCTGGTAACGGCAGATGAGGTGTATGTGCTTGAGGTGAACACCATCCCTGGTATGACAGAGACATCGCTTCTGCCAAAGATAGCCAGACAGGCAGGGTATGAATTCGGAGATTTTATAGAGGAGATCCTGAAGGATGCGATCAGGAGGCATGAGGAGAAGAGGCATAAATAGACTCAAAAAGAAGAAGACCGAGCCATTTTACCGGAGGCCCCTGTTGCTGAGGTCTGTGTTGTTACTGGGTGTCCTGGCCTTCATCATCACGGCTGGCCTGATGCTTTACAGGGCCACAGAGGGGTGGATGAGGGTCAGGGAGATTGAGGTCGTCGGTAACCGCTTGCTCTCGGATAGAGAGGTGCTGAAGATGATGGGTATCAGGAAGGGGACCTCCCTGTTCAGGGTCTCCTCTCAGCAGGTGAGGCAGAGGTTGCTATCCTCGCCGTGGATCAGGGATGCCTGTGTGAGAAAGGAACCACCCCACAGGATGGTGGTATACCTCAGGGAGGTGAGGCCGGTGGCCCTGCTGAAGAGACCGGACGGCCTTTATCTCATCGATAAAAGGGGCAAACTCCTGGAGAGGGTGAGTAATATGGTGGCCTCCCTGCCTGTACTGAGGGTTGACCCGGCGAACAGGGAACTCCTGTCAGAGGCAATACTTCTGGCAAGGACAATCTGGAGAGACGAGTTCTTCGGGGACAGACAGGTCACCATTGTGGGCAAAAGGCCGGAGGACCTGACCATACTTGTGGATGGCAACGTGATAAAGGTGGGGAAGGGTAACTACAGGGATAAACTCTTCAGGTTCCTGGAGGTGGAGGAGAAGATAAGAGAGAATGCAATCCCTGTGGAGTATGTGGACCTCAGGTTTGACAGGAGGGTGGTCGTAAGGATGAAGAAGGGTGCCGGCAGTGGGTAACGGTCCGATCGTGATAGGGCTTGATGTGGGCACCACCAAGATCTGTGCCGTAGCAGGTGAGGTTGGCAGTGAGGGGATACAGGTCCTGGGGATGGGCACATCCGAGTCCAGGGGGTTGAGGAAGGGGATCGTGGTGGATATAGAGGCCGCTGTTGAGTCTATCAGGGAGGCAGTGCAGAGACTTGAGGAGTCATCCTCTGTACAGGCAGGTGCGGTGTATGTGGGGATAGCAGGTGGCCATATAAAGAGTTTCGAGAGTTATGGGACCGCACCAGTAAAGGGCAGGGATATCACCTCAGAGGATATACAGAGGGCACTTGAGGCGGCAAAGGCGGTCTATGTGCCCTTAGACAGAGAGGTGCTTCATGTGATCCCCAAGGAATATATAGTGGATGGACAGGAGGGGATCACAAACCCCATCGGGATGAGCGGGGTGAGGCTTGAGGTCAAGGTGCAGATAGTAACAGGCTCTGTATCGGCGGTCCAGAACCTGATGAAGTGCTGTGAGAGGGCAGGACTGAAGGTGATAGATATTGTCCTTGAGCCACTCGCCTCCTCCCTCGCCACCCTCACCGAGCAGGAGAAACAGGAGGGGGTGGTGATGGTGGATATGGGTGGTGGAACCACTGATATCGCCTTCTACAGGAAGGGGGTCCTCTCATACACCTCTGTGATAGCAATAGGAGGGAACCACGTGACCAATGACCTGGCCATAGGGCTGAGACTGCCCCTGCAGGAGGCCGAGAGATTGAAGAAGACCTATGGTTCCGCTCTCCCCTCAAGCAGGGACGAGAAGGTGGAGGCGGTCCTTGGTTCAGGAGAGAGGGTGAGCCTGCCGGTTGACTGTCTAACGGAGATCATCAATCCCAGGTGTGAGGAACTCTTTGAACTGATAAAGGCTGAATTGATAAACACAGGCATCTATGAGGAGGCCCTTTATGGGGCGGTAATAACAGGTGGAGGTTCCCTGCTCAACGGTATTGACAAACTTGCAGAGGCGGTCCTCGGGATGCCGGTGAGGCTGGGCAAACCGAGGGATGTGGCCCTGTTCACGGGGAACCTCTCAGACCCGAGATACTCCACAGGCATAGGACTGTTGCTCTATGGGTCGGAAAGTGAGTCTCCACCCATAGAGTATACCGATGCCTTTGCGAACATATTCAAGAGGATGAAGAGATGGGTTGCAGGATGGTTCAGAAAGTAGGGTCTATAGACCCAGAATAAAACCAGAAGGAGGTAATTATGGTGTTTGAGATCGAAGAGGTGAGGAACTCATCAGCAGTAATCAGGGTAGTAGGGGTTGGTGGTGGAGGCGGTAACGCAATCAACTTCATGATCGGTGCCAATCTGGCAGGGGTGGAGTTTATTGCTATCAACACGGATGAACAGGCACTGGAACAGTCCCTTGCACCACAGAAGATACAGATAGGCAGGAATCTGACAAAGGGGCTTGGTGCCGGCTCTGATCCTGAGATAGGCAGAGAGGCGGCACTACAGGACAGGGACAGGATCGGAGAGGCCCTTGAGGGCTCTGACATGGTATTCATCACTGCCGGGATGGGTGGAGGCACCGGTACAGGGGCTACCCCTGTGGTCGCCTCTGTGGCAAGGGAGACAGGTGCACTCACAGTTGCTGTGGTGACAAAGCCATTCTTTTATGAGGGCAAGAAGAGGAAGTTGAATGCAGAAGAGGGCATCAAGATGCTCAAGGAACAGGTTGACACCCTTATTGTGATACCCAATGACAGGCTCTCCCTTGTTGTGGATAAGGATGCCCCCCTTCTGAGTGCCTTTTCTGCGGCAAATGATGTGCTGAGGCAGGCGATTCAGGGTATATCAGATCTGATACTCACTCCGGGCCTGATAAATCTGGACTTTGCTGATGTGAAGACGATAATGGAGAACTCGGGCAGGGCGGTGATGGGGCTTGGTGTCGGAACAGGAGAGGAGGCTGCTGTTACTGCTGCAAAGAGGGCGATCTCAAACCCCCTGCTTGAGGATTCCTCCATAGACGGGGCAAGGGGTATACTGATAAATATCACCGGAGGGATGGACCTCACCCTGAAGTCAGTACAGGAGGCGGCTGCCCTGATATACGACTCTGCCCATGAAGAGGCAAATATCATATTTGGTGCCGTGATAAACCCTGATATCAAGGATGAGGTGAGGATCACCGTGATAGCCACCGGCTTCGAGAAGAGGAGGGAACAGATAGAGATCGAGGAGGCGAAGAGGTGGAAGCCCGGGACAAAGCCACAGGTCTCCAGGGAGACCCAGAGATCCACCTGGACAGAGGAGGAGCGAAAGACTCAGGAGCCTCAGAAAGAGAAGGTCCTCTCTGCCATCGGGGATAGAGCAGACAGGGACTCACTGCCGAAGGACCTGCTCAGTTATGACGACCCCTATGACATGCCCTCGTTTATGAGGAAGGCAGACATATTCAAGGGGAAGAGGAGTTAGCACACAGGGCGATAGCCTCGGCAAGGTCCACCCTTCCGGTGTACAGGGCCTTACCGACGATAACGCCCCATAAGTCCCTGATATCTCTGAGTTTCTTTATGTCCTCCAATGAGGAGACCCCTCCTGAGGCGATCACAGGTATATCAACAGTTCCTACAATCTCCTCTATAGCCCGGAAATTGGGACCTGTAAGCATCCCATCCCTTGATATATCAGTATAGATTATCCCTGCCACCCCTGAGCGCTCCATCTGTCTGGCAAACTGGAGGGCACTCACCTCTGTCACCTCCTGCCACCCCTTTATAGCCACCCTCCCGTTCCTTGCGTCAATACCGACCAGTATCCTGTCAGGATATCTCCTGGCCGCCTCTCTCACAAGTTCTGGTTCTCTCAGGGCTGAAGTCCCGAGAATCACCCTATCAATACCCATCCTCAGGAGTCCCTCTATCCTCTCCATCTGTCTTATTCCACCTCCCACCTGGAGGGTGACATCCACAGCATCCCTTATCTCCTTGATACTGTGAAGATTCGCCTGTGAACCTGTAAAGGCACCATCAAGGTCCACTATGTGTATAAGGGTGGCACCCATAGAGACCCACCTCCGTGCAACCTCAACAGGTGAGTCACTGTATTGAGTCACTTCCTCCTTCCTGCCCTGTCTCAGCCTGACGCACCTGCCGTCCTTAAGGTCAATGGCCGGTATGACGATCATAAGGTATAATATTACACAGAATGAGGATTCTTCAACTCATCTACGAGAGCGAGAACAACCCTTACGGGTTCGGGGGGGCAGGAGTAAGGGCCTATGAGATATACAGGCGGCTTGCTGACAGGCATGATATAACACTGCTCTGCATGAGATATCCCGGGGCAAAGGACGGTATTTACAGGGGGCTGAGGCATCTCTTTGTCGGTACAGAGAGTTACAGTCTCACAAGGAGTGTCCTCTCCTATACCATCAGGACAACCCACCACCTCTTCAGACATGCAAGGGGTTATGATGTGGTGGTGGAGAACTTTCTGCCCTCTACTCCCTTTCTCACCCGGGCTGTCTGGAGGGGACCTGTGGTGCTCCAGATCCAGGGGATAATGGGTCGGCATCTGTTCAGGAAGTTTCCCATGAGATATGCCCTCCCGATGTTTCTGGTTGAGAGGATATATCCCTACCTGTACAGGGATTACATATTTGTGACAGAGGTGGGTATGGAGAGGTTCAAGAAGAGGGCAAGGAGGTATGCCTGCATCCCGAACGGGGTTGATGAGGCACTGCTCGAGGGTGAGCCACAGGAGGACAATTACCTCCTCTTCCTGAGCAGGATAGATATGTACACGAAGGGGCTCGATCTCCTTCTGGATGCCTTTGTGAACCTGGCAAAGAGGTTTGATGGTCTGAAACTCTACCTTGCAGGATACCAGTTTACACCCATAGAGGAACTCCTCAGGAGGGTGCCGGAAGGGTTGAGAGACAGGGTGGAGTACCTCGGATTTCTCACGGCGGAGGAGAAGAAGAGGGTGCTTCAGGGTGCGAAGGTCTTTGTCCTTCCCTCAAGACACGAGGCCCACCCCGTGAGCCTCCTTGAAGCGATGGCCTCAGGTAAGGCCACACTGGTGAGCGATATACCTGAACTCGGTTTTGTGAAGGACAGAGGCGCAGGCCTCACCTTCAGACCGGAAGACCCGAAAGACCTCCAGAGGAAACTGCAGACCCTGCTGAGTAATGCCTCCCTGAGGCACAGCCTGGGGCAGAGGGGTAGACAGTACGCCAGGGCCTTCATCTGGGACAGGATTGCCAGGGAATTTGAGGGATTTTTAAAAACCTGCACGTCGTAAGTGCAGGTTTTCTCTCCTTTGACTTGTTTTCTGTACTTATGTTATGTTCAAAAAATGAACAAAGACAGCGAGGCTGAAGGCTACAGGGTCCTGAGGAGACTCGGGAACTCTCCATTGAGGGAAATATAGGGTGAGATGAGATCACTGAGGCAGACCCTTATAAGAGGGGCAGCAGGGACACTCTTTCTGAAGGTCTCCTCCACGGGATTGAGTTTTCTACTCAGTCTGATCCTTGCGAGGTTACTTAAGGCAGAGGGTCTGGGTGTGTATTCCTATGCATTGGCCTGGGTTTATATACTGAGCATCCCTTCAATAATGGGTCTTGAAAGCCTTTTGATTCGAGAGGTATCGGTCTTCTCTTCAAGGTCAGAGTGGTCAGGCCTCAAGGGTCTGATCCGTTTTGCCTGGGGCACGGTGCTGATCTCCTCTGCCGTGATTATGATGATGGTGTTTCTCTACAGGTATTTTCACACCGGTTCATCAGAGAAGTTGGAGGCATTCGCTGTTGCTATCGTCCTTTTGCCCCTGATATCCATCACAGCGGTAAATCGGAGTATACTGAAGGGGCTTCAAAGGGTTGTTATTGCACAGGTTCCTGAGTTGCTTTTACAGCCGACCATCTTTATAGGTTTGATACTCCTTTTCTATATTGTAAGTCGTGACACGATCCAGCCGATAAGTGTGATACTCTTCAATCTCTCTGCGATGTTTGTGGCAACGGTAATTGTGTCTTTCCTTTTATACAGATACCTTCCAGAAGGCCTGAGTGGTGTTGCCCCGGAGTATCATGTAAAAAAGTGGCTCAAGAGTGGCCTCACACTTCTACTGTTGACAGGCATGGGGTTTATAAACTCAAGGACAGACATAGTGATGCTCGGTGCGATGAAAGAGGCAAGGGTTGTGGGAATCTACACGGTTGCCTCAGCAGGGGCCTCCCTTGTCCCGTTTGTCCTCCTTTCAGTGAATACCTCGCTCGGACCTATTATCTCAAGGCTGTATCATTCAGGACAGAAAGACCTCCTCCAGAGGGAGATCACCCATACAGCCCGCTTGATCCTGCTTTTCTCATTACCAGTCGCAATCATCTTAATCATGTTTGGCAGGTGGTTTCTGATGCTCTATGGGGAGGAGTTTACAGCAGGTGCAGATGCGCTTGCCATACTCTGTGCTGGACAGGTGATAAACATCGCGGCTGGCTCTGTTGGTCTGATCCTTATAATGACAGGGTATGAAAGGGACGCCTCTCTGGGACTTGGTATAGGGGCTGTTGTGAATGTAGTGTTGAACCTTCTATTGATCCCCAGGTGGTCAATGAATGGTGCAGCAGTGGCCACGGCAATAAGTATGGCAACATGGAATCTGGTTATGGCCTGGTTTGTCAGAAAGAGGCTTGGGCTATATACCACTGCCCTGGGTGATTTAAGGAGATTGAAGGTATGGAGGACAGGTGAATAAAAACAGAGAAAATTCTGACACGATTTCTGACTTCCTACTTCAGGACCTTGAAATGAGGGACAAGTCAGAAGGGACAAAAACAATATATACTTTGTTATCTCTCTAACTCCTGCCCCTGCCTCTTATTACTATAAGTTATTGACCGAAAAGTCTAACGGCAAAGCCGGGCCGGTAGATTGACATCTCTATCTTTTATGTGTTATGTTCAAAATATGAACAATACTGGAGGCACTGAGGACTACAGGGTCCTGAAACTGATGGAGGCCCTGTCCAGTGGAGACCCCCTCACCCAGAGGCAGTTGAGCAGGCGGGTGGGCATCGCACTTGGACTTGTGAATTCCTACCTGAAGAACCTCATCAGAAAGGGCTATGTCACGGTAAAGAACATCCCACCAAGAAGGTATGCCTATTATCTTACACCAAAGGGCTTTGCAGAGAAGGGCCGCCTTGCCCTGAAACTCCTCCACCACTACAACGAGATATACCAGCATGCAAGGACCACCCTGAAGGACCTCTTCAGGCAGTTGGAGGCAGAGGGAAAAAGGACCGTGGTCTTTGCAGGCTCAGACGAGGTTGCTGAGATCGCCTACCTGACGCTTCAGGAGACAGATTTGGAACTGGCAGGAGTCCTTGACGATGAGAGGGCAGGGGAGGAGTTTTTCTCTTACAGGATTTATCCTTTCAGTGAAATCCAGAGCCTGCATTACGATGCTGTGGTGGTAGCCTCCTATGTAAAGAGAAGGGATATTATTGAGAGGTTAAAAAACTCTGGGGTCTCAGAAATGGACATAAAGCAGATCTTTTAGAGGACTGAGAGAGATGGCCACTGCTGTATATAAAAGAGTTGAGCCACAACTGCATAGTCTGGCAGACAGAATAATGGCCTTCTACGGTCCAGACCTTCTTGCCGTGGTCCTTTTCGGCTCAGGTGCAAGAGGAGACTTAACTGTATCTTCCGATGTGGACCTGTTTATCATACTGAAGAGTTCAGAGAAGTCTTTCAGACAGAGGATAAAGGATTTTTACAGGGGAGTTGGTGATACCTTGGAAGATGAGTTTGGCCTTTTTCTTTCGCCTGTTATATTTACAGAGGAGGAAGTCAGAGAGTTCCGTCCCTTTTATCTTGGTGTCTTTGATGAGTTCAAAGTCCTCTATGACGAAAAGGGGATAGTTCAAGAGATATTGGCTACGATAAAAGAACTAAAAGACAAGGGCTCAATAGAGGAACTTTACTTGAATGACATAAAATACTGGAGAATTCACCCATGAGAAAGAGGCTTATAGAGGACTACCTTAACAGGGCTTCCATAAGATTAGAGATGCTGGAATTTCTGAAAAAAAAGGGTGATTATCCGGATGTGGTAAGGGAGGCACAGGAGGTAGTAGAACTGCTTCTTAAAGCCCTGATAATGAATGCAGGACTTGAGGTGCCAAAAGTTCATGATGTATCAAGATTTATAGAGAAGAATTTATCTCTCTTCCCGGATATAGTAAAGACCAACATCAATAAGATTAAAGAAATTTCAAGAACTTTAAGAAAGGAAAGAGAACTCTCCTTCTACGGAGCAGATGACTGGATTCCCTTAGATGAATACAGCCTTCAAGAGGCAGAAAGAGCAATCCAGTGGGCCAGTGAGATAAAGACCATTGTAGAAAGGGTTATAAAATCCGATGGACACGCTGAGGCAGACCTTGGTTAGAGGTTCAGCAGAGACAATTCTCTATAAGGTTGCCTCTCCTTTAAATGTTTTTTAGTTTTGTGTATGCCAGGCTTTTCAGAGCAGAAAAACGGGGTGTTTATAGTGGTTTCTGGCTCACACGATGTAGCCGAGATTGCCTACCTTACGCTTCAGGAGACAGGCCTTGAACTGGTAGGTGACCTTGAGACGAGAGGGCAGGGGAGTGGTTCTTATAGACCTGTTGATGAAGCCATTATGATGCAGTCCTTATTTCCTCATACGTGATAGAGAGACACTTAAAAAGGCCCTGTTAAAGGTAATTAAGGAGAATGAGGATATGAAAGACGGATCAATAAGAAAGCCAGATTTCTTCATCGTGGGTGCACCAAGGTGTGGAACTACTGCTATGTATGAGTACTTGAAACAGCATCCTGAGGTATATATGCCTGAACATACTAAAGAACCTGGTTTCTTTGCGAAAGATTTATACTCCCATTATTATATAAGGGATGAAAAGCGATATCTTGAACTCTTTTCAAATGTAACTACCCAAAAAAGGGTAGGTGAGGCTTCGGCTATATACTTATTTTCTAAAGTTGCAGCGGAAGAGATTAAAAAATTTAACCCTGATGCACGAATTATAATAATGTTAAGGAACCCTGTGGATATGATGTATTCCTTACACAGTCAGTTGGTATTTGCAGGACACGAAGATATTGAAGACTTTGAAGAGGCCCTCAGGGCAGAGGGAGACCGTAAGAAAGGGTTGAGAGTTCCAGAAAGCAGGTGGCCTGTGGAGTTTTTGTTTTATCGAGAAATGGCAAGATTTAGTGTTCAAGTTGAGCGATTTATGAGACATTTTGATAGAGAAAAAATTCATATAATTATCTTTGATGATTTCAAAAAAGATACTGCAAGAGTATATAAGGAGACCCTTGAGTTTCTTGAGGTTGATGAGTCATTTCAGCCTGGATTTAAGATAGTCAACCCTAACAAGAGACTTCGCAATAAACTATTAAGGAAGATATTTTTCCCCCCACCGATGAGTCTACAAAAAATAAGTAGAT
>WGER01000034.1 GCA_015492645.1 Nitrospirota bacterium | reverse complement strand
CTTGTCTCTTTTCTCCTGCTCAGCAGGATTCATTTTTAAGAGGTCTGAAACAATGCCTCTGACACCCTCTCATAATCTGCGCCTTCTGGTCTCAGTATACTCTTCATCAGTACCACCCGGTCCACATATATTTTACCAAACTCCCTGTCTTTGTATCCCCTCAGTTCCTTCAGGACCCCTCTGACCGTCTCCGGTTCCTTCACCCTGCCTATGGTTATGTGTGGGGTAAGCCCCCTCCTTTCCCTCTCAAACCCCAGATGCTCGAACTCCTCCTCAATCCTTCCGTAGAGGTCCTCCAGCGCCCTCTCCCTCTCCACCCCCACCCAGATCACCCTTGGTCTGCGGTAATCAGGAAAGACCCCTGTGCCAGTTGCCCTCAGAAAAAAGGGCGAAAGGCCCTTTGCAGCACGGCCTATCGCCTCTCTTATCTCAGGGACCCTTTCATCCTGTACACTGCCAAGAAACTTGAGGGTGAGGTGCAGGGAATCCCTCTTTACCCATCTGATCGCCCCGCCATGGCCCTTCAGTGTCTCTATCAATCTGTAGACCTCCTCTTTCACCTCCTCACTCAGCGTGATCGCCACAAAGCATCTCACCTGATAACCCCCTTCACAAAATCCAGCAGTAGTCCTAACCCATAAAATGCAGCCTTTTCTTTTATCTCCAGTCTGCTGCCACTGAATCTCCCCTCCAGGGCGATCGTCTCCTCAGCCGAAGACAGGCCGAAGTATATCAGCCCGGCAGGCTTCTGCTCCATCACCTCCGGACCGAGATTTCCTGTGGTGGAGAGAGAATAGTCAGTCAGGGTGAGCCCCCTCACCCTGAGGGCCATCTCCTTTGCCACCTCCGGACTCACCACACCAGCACTGTCCAGCAGGTCCCTCTTCACACCGAGCAACCTGTACTTGGACTCGGTAAAATAGGTGACAATACCGGCATAGAAGAACTTACTCGCCCCTGGCTGCTGGGTCAGCAGATGGCAGATGAGGCCACCTGTACAGGATTCAACCACTGAGAGGGTAAGCCCCCTCTCCTTAAATATCCTGTGGAGTTCCTCCACTACAGAAGCCATAACCCGAGCCTCAGCAGTACATTTGTCATTACTGCAGCAATCAGATCATCTACCATGATGGAAAACCCTCCCCCTGTGAGTTCCTCAATCCTTCTGATGGGAGGCGGTTTTATTATATCAAAAAACCTGAATACAAAAAAGGCCGCTGTAGCAGTCTCCACCGTCTGGGGCAGCATGAAGACCGACACGAGATAACCCACAAACTCGTCTATAACCACCTCAGGGGGGTCCTCCCTTCCCACCGCCTTCTCATAGATATGGGAGGCATATATGCCTGAAGGGAAGAGGATCACTATCAGTGCCAGAATCACTCCATTTGAAGGCCGGAGGGTAACGTATACCAGGAAGGCCACAAGGGTGGCCACGGTACCTGGCGCCAGTGGAGAGTAACCACAGTAAAGGAGCGTGACAAAGGCCCTCATGGCCCTGGACTGTCCCTGTAAACAATCAAAACCATGTCATCATCAATCAGGCCGTGATGGAGTGTGAATCTCCTTGAGAGGTTTTCCACTGTAAATCTGATGAGTTCCTCTGGCCTCACATAGTGGAGTTGTATATCCCTCTTTGCATAATGGGAGAGGCAGTCCAAATAGAGGAGGTCCCTCGTTAGTGAGTAGAGTAACTTCAGGACCCTCTTCATCATATCAGAGACCTCAGCCACCCTCAGGTTGAAGACCCCACAGACAAAGACCAGGTCATAGGTCTCTTCCAAAGGGGTCTCCTCTATATCCATGGCAAGAAATTCTACACCCGGATACTTCTGCCTTGCGAGTCTTATAAGATTCTCATTTATATCAACCCCTGTGTACTTCACCCCGACACCCTTCTGCAGTAGAAACCCGTAGAAGTCCCCCTTACCACATCCAAAGTCAAGGAGCCTCTTACCCTCTATCTCACTGGCCAGCCTGAGGAACCTTTCATAACGGAGCCGCTGCCCTTCAGGGGTCCACCTCACCGCCTCAGGACGGTCTCCGAACTCCCTCAGGTGTCTGTTGTAGAACTCAAGGAGTTCCTTCCTGGCCAGATAATCCATTGTTCCTATTATACAAATCTTTACACTTCGGAAGTATAAAGATTACTGATTTTCAACCCCGCGTCGCATTCATCTTTCTTGACGAGGTAAAACGACAAAAGAGGGGAAGTACTGTTACACTGAGAGATCACTCGGTAAAGTGGCCCCCTCTGTCCAGTTACTGTAGTTCTTCAAAACTCAGACGGCGCTTCAGGGCCTTGTTGTCTTGGAGGTCCTGCTATTAGTAGAATAGCCCTATGTTAGAGGCACCACTGAACCAACTCATAGAGGAACTCGCCACGGTTGTGGGTATAAAGCCCGAGTACCATGATGTATGGGGGATAAGGCACAGGGTCACCCTCAGCACAAAGGAGGTGATTCTGAGGGAGATGGGGTTTTCAGTGGATGACCCTGAGACCCTCAGGGCCGAACTCCAGACGTACAGACAGAGAAGGGTCCTCAGGGGGATAGAGCCTGTCTATGTCTTCTTGGAGGAGGAACTGCCCAGAGAGATTGAGGTCTATGTAAAAGACGGGGTAACCACCCTTGAGGTGACCATAACCCTTGAATCAGGAGAGACGATAACCCAGAGATGGTCTGTGGATGCACTGAAGGAGGGACAGATCCAGCCACCTTACCGAGCCATACTCCTCCCGATCCCCTCCCTTCCCCTTGGCTACCATCACCTCCAGATAGGCCATGATACGGGGCGTTCCCTGAGGGCCTACCTGATCGTAACACCACCAAAGGCATATCTCCCTGAGAAGAGACAGACCTGCATCTGTCTCAACCTCTATGCCCTTGTGTCAGAGAGGAATCAGGGCATAGGAGACCTTACTGACCTGAAGGACCTTATGGCCTGGGCATCAAAACACCTCAGGGTAGACATGGTAGGGATAAACCCATTACACTACATAAGCAACAGACATCCCTACGGATGTAGCCCCTACAACCCCATCAGCAGACTCTACAGAAACCCCATCTACATTGATCTCCTCAAGGTCCAGGAGGTCCGAGACTCCGAAAGGATAGGGCTGATACTTGAGGGTCTGACAGAGCGTATAAAACAGTCCAGGTCGTCACCCCTGATAGATTACGAGGGGGTATATCATATAAAGAAGATGTTCCTTGAAGTCGCCTTCGAAGAGTTCTACGAGAACCACTACCTGAAGGATACCCAGAGGGCAGAGGATTTCAGACGGTACCTGGAAAGGGAGGGTGACCTCCTCAGGGCCTTTGCCCTCTTCCTGTGCCTTGATGAGGACTTCCGGAGAGAGGGCATCCATGGATGGAGGCACTGGCCAGAGGCATTCCAGGACCCCCATTCAGAGGAGACAGAGGCATACGCGAGGAAAAATCAATACAGGATTCTATTCCATCAGTACCTCCAGTATCTGATACAGGAGCAGTGGAATGATCTCTTCTCCACCGGTACAGGTCTTTATACAGACCTCGCCCTTGGCACCTCCAGTGATGGCTTTGAGACCTGGTACTGGAGGGACCTCTATGCAGAAGGTCTTAGGCTCGGCGCCCCTCCGGATGAGTTCAACCCAAAGGGACAGGACTGGGGATTCCCTCCCCCACTGCCCGATAAACTGAGAGACTCTGGGTACAGGCCGTTTGTTGAGACCCTCAGGAGGAACATGGCTGAGGGGGGAGCCATAAGGATTGACCATGCCCTTGGTCTGTACAGGCTCTTCTTAATACCGGATGGATGTGACCCCTCCGAGGGGGCCTATCTGAGATATCCCCTTGAGGAGATGTTGAGGGTGATCTGTCTTGAGAGTCATCGGCAGAAGACGGTAGTCGTCGCAGAAGACCTGGGGACAGTACCTGAAGGCCTGAGGGAGGCCCTCGGCCGTTATGGTATCCTCTCATTCAAGGTCCTCTACTTTGAAAAGGACAGTAGCGGAGAGTTTATCCATCCCTCTGCGTACCCTGAACTAACGGCCGTATCAGTCACAACCCATGACCTGCCGACCCTGAGGGGATATCTCAGTTTCAGGGACATAGAGGTGAAGGAAAAACTGGACCTCTACCCTGACCCTGATCTCAGAGACAGAGACCGCACCCAGAGGATTGCTGATATAAAAAGACTGATCCGCATCTTACAGGAGGAAGACCTCCTGAGGGGATGGCCCCGGTTGCCAGAAAGGCAGGCCCTTGAGGAGACCATAAGGGCAGTGTATCGGTTGCTCAGAAAGGCACCCGCCATCTTTCTGATAGTAAACCTGGATGACCTCCTATTGATCCTGGACCAACAGAACCTGCCAGGGACAGTGGATGAATACCCCAACTGGAGGCAGAGACTCCCCTACGATATTGAGGAAATAAAGAGGAAACTAACTCTCATCTGGCCCTATGAAGAGGATCAGTTCTAAGGAGAACCCCTTCATAAAGCGGACCCTTAGGTTGAAGAGGGCACCAGAGAAGTTCCTGCCTTCACCTGAGCGGCCGTTGGGGGAAGTGCTGATTGAGACGACCCATCTACTGCAGAGTGCACTTGACTCAGGGGTGAAGATCAAGGCCGTAGGAGTAACAGAGGCGTATCTGAAGAGGTATTATAATCTTGTGGACAGACTGCTCCAGAGAGAGGTCCCTGTAAGTATCCTGGAAGAGGGCCTTGTAAAGGCCCTTTCTGAGACAGTCACACCTCAGGGGGTCCTGGCAATAGGGGAGCAGAGGGCCTGGCGGATCAGTGACATCCCAGAACAGGAACAGATACTGGTCACCTCTGACAGGATACAGGACCCTGGAAACATGGGGACCCTTCTGAGGGTCACTGACGCAGTCGGGCTGGGATGGTTCATCTGTCTGAAGGGGTCAGCAAACCCCTTTAATCCGAAGTCCTTAAGGGCCTCTGCAGGCAGTGTCTTCCACCTCAAGGTAGCATTTGGAGAACTGGATGAGTTTCTCACTTTCATAAAGGAAAGGGGCCTATCTCTTGTATGCACTGACCAGAGGGGTGATTGGGACCTCTTTCAATGGTCACCCACTGTACCAATGGCAGTCGTCTTCGGAAACGAGGCAGGTGGTATCAGGGACGAAATTCTGCGGAGGGGAATCAGGGTCCAGATACCAATTTACGGGAGGGCCGAGAGTTTGAATGTGGCCATCTCAGCCGGGGTGTTCCTCTATGAGGTGGTAAGGAGGTTGAAGTCCAGCGGTATCCTGTAGTGATAATCTGAGACCCTGTACCTCTCAAGGGGGGCAAGCAGGAGTTTGGAAAAACCAGGCTCTGGGAAGACCTCCATCTGGCCGATGAATCGGCCTCCCCTGAGTACCCCCTTGATCCTGCTGTAGACCCGGTCACCTTCCAGACCGAGAGACGTAACCTCAACCACCCCACTGTTAATCCTCAGTGCACCCCTTAGGGTATGAAAAAGGCCGAGCGGGATATAGCCCCCTTTCATCGAGATATCAGACAGTTTCAGGTCTCTCCCCTTCAGCACTGCTGTCCCCTCCAAGGTCCTCCTGAGCCGGAAGAGCCCCCTGAGGGAAAAGACCCCCTCTCCCTTAAGACCCGCCTCCTGGAGGATGGGCAGGTCCTCCACCCCTGCCTCAGGGACCTCCACATATACACTCTTTCCACCACCCATCCTGAGGGTCAAAAGGACAGGAGAGCCTTCCTCCAGTTCCCCCTTTATCACTGCCTCAACCCTGCCGGCAAGGAGTTTCTGGAGTTGGATGCCTCCCTGCAGTCTGTACAGAGTGATCAGGGGTCTCTTCCCTGACACCGTAATACTTTCTATCCTGAGCCCGAAAAGGGGCGTCTTCCTCACACCCTCCACCTCCACATCGACACCCCCGATGGGTGTATTCAAAAGTGTGGCCTCCAAGAGGCCCTCTATACGATCCTCCACGAATTCTCCTGGTACTGCCAGGTACCAGACAAGGACAAGGACCACCCCGAGGCCGAGCAATGCAAGGAGGCATCTCAGGGTCCATCTCATTCACTCACCTCCTTCAGTGCCACAATCTCAACCACCATGGAGAGGTTCTGCTCCTTTGTAAAATCCCTTCCGATGTCCAGACTCCTGATGAGTAGTGACTCCCTCGGAAAGGACTCAAGGACCCTCAGGACCTCTGACATCGTGAGCCTCCTGAGCCTCACCTCAAAGGGTTCTACCAGCAGGTCCCCTGCCTCTTTGAGCCCCAAGGGTCTTATCTGTTCAATCTCTTCCCCCAGGTCCAGGTCTTCAAGGACACCCTCGATCCTCGAAGACGGTGGAATCTCACCTTTATAGAGGTGCCTCCGGTAGAGGTCTCTCCTCTTCTTGAGTTTCAGAAACTCCCCTGAAAGACCAACTATCTCCCCAATCTGGGACTTCAGTGTGAGGTTCTCACTCCTCAGGTCCCTGAACCTCAGATAGAGATAGAGGTCACAGAGCCCAATCACCACGCAGATGAGGGCAAAGACGGCCCAGGTCCTGCCGACCCACTGCAGGAGTTTCTCAATCATTCCTCCTCTCCTCCACCTGTATGGTAAATCTGTACATCCCATCTACGGTCCTCTCCACACCATTCACCCTCACCGAAGAGTAACTGGCAGAGAGGTGGGCCTTCACCTCCTCTACCTCCTGTAACGACGAGGCCACCCCCTTCAGGACCACCCTCTCTGGCTCTATCCTGATCTGGTTCAGTTTCACATCTCCCTTCAGAGAGTCTGACACAATCCGGAGGTCTTCAGCCACGGGTGGCAGATCCAACTCCTTCATGGAATCTCTCAGCAGTTTCATCTCTGCCTTCAGTTGATGGACCGGGGCAACCATCTTCACTGATGGCATCACCTCGTTCCAGAGTCCCTCCAGTTGGGCCCTTAATTGATGGTTCTCCTCTGTCTCTTTCTGATAGGCGATAAATAGATTCACCCCTATAAAGAACACAACAACAGAGAACAGAAGCACAATTCGGTGGAACAGGCGGCTGTACAACTGCCATCTCTGCTCCACTGCAGCCGGTGAAAGGAAATCAGGACCTCCTTTCCTGAGGTAACTCTCCAAGGCCGACCTCCTCTCCTCTTCAGTAGGGGCACCTTTCTGGACCTCTCCGGTCTGAAGGAGATGTAGAAAGAGAGAGGAAGTGATCTTAGAGGCATCAATCCCTGCCTCTTTAAGTCGTGTCATCATTTGGATGGCCCTGTCTCTGTCAACAAAACCGACGAGTTGTCTTTCATCTGGGAGTGACTCTACTGCGTAGAGTATCTTTTCCGGGTCTTTCTTGGTAAGCATCGATATCTCAAAAGGGACCATCTTTCTCACCCTGTTCTCATCCTTGACAGGTAGCGAAAGGATCCGAAAACTCACCACCTCATCGGGCAGATCAAGAATAAACTCCCCTATGTCAGAAGGCCGATGGTTGACCTTTCTCTGTTCCAGGAAGGAGACCCTGCCCCTTGTAACATCAAAGACATCCATCAGGAGGGCACCATCCCTTATTCTTACAAAGGCCTTCCTCATATCACCCTGTAGAATAGAATCCTCGGGCCCCCTGAGATCGCCACCCTCTCCACAACCTCTGCTGTCAGCCCCTCCCTTTTAGAGACCACCTTCAGTTTAAAGAATCTGCTCTTTACAGTAATAAGCGGTGAGATTTCCGGATACAGGGGCTCTATGCCCCCTACCCTCTTTATCTCTGAGACATCCTGGAACGGAGATGAGGCCCTGTGGTTGATAATATCATCCACCATTGTCTCTGTAATGGATGGGTGAAGCGACAGGAGCACCTCTCTTGGAGCGGTGTTTATGTTCACCCTGTCCGCCTCGGCGGTCCCATCAGGGTAGACGGTCACAAAAGGCAGGAGTCTCTGAAGGGCCTCCTCCTGGACGCCCCTCACGTATCGGAGTTCCTCTGGAGAATAAAAGGGACCGTTTCTTGCCCCCTCCTCAGAACCTGGCAGCCTCTCAACGCTGTCTCTGTCTATCCAGTCTGCAAACCTGTCAATCACCGTGTCATCCACACCCACCACCTTGCACAGTCTCTTTGCAAGGGCAATCATCCTTCTGTTGTCCATCCCATTGGGATAAATGAGCCTGTTGAGGTTTATCCTTGCCTGTTCATCCTCTACAATCACCTCAACCTCCTCTTCTGATGGAAGATAAAGCGGTATCTGGATAAACCTTTCATTGGTGTAATCGGCCGTAGCCAGAAGGGGGGTTACCTCCTCAAGGACAGCCTCTGCTGTGGACTCTGCAATCAGTGTAAGGGACTCCCTTTCCTTCCAGTTGTGCGTCAAACTGTTAAGGGTATAGACCTCATAGACGAACTCACCCACCATCGTGGCAAGCAATACCAGAATGACCAAGACCACTATCAGTACAACCCCTTCCTGTCTCAAAAGAGCAACCCCTGTCCCCTTATCTCTGATATCTCACTCTGTTCAAAAATACTCACCCTGCCGTACTGCCCATCAAAGCCTGGACGGATATTTACCCGTCCCTCTCTCACCCTCCTCACACCTTCTGCCACCACATCGCCTCCCACGGCCTCAATCTCTTCCACCGGCACCTCAAGGAGTATACTGAACTCAGGACCCAGTTCAGAAAGGAGTTTCATGTAGAGGTCCTGGACCCGCTTGGTATTCACACCTGTCTTCAGCGCCTCTGCCAGCACCTCCTGCAGTGGCACAACCGAGTAATAGGGCTTTGCCTGAGGTGGCCTCTGTCCATCAGACCTGTCTGCCAGACGGATCACCCTGTGCATAACCCCAATCGTCAACTCCCCACCACAGACAGGACACCTGTAGTTGTACCTGACCGTTTGTTCAGGAGACAGACAGACCCCGCACCCCCTGTGACCATCAAAGTGGTACTTACCCTCCTCAGGAAAGAACTCTATAGTCGCCTCCAGCCCCTTACCCTCCCTGATGGCCCTAAGCAGCCCATCGTAACTGAACTCCGTATCAAAGACATTTGCCTCTCTGCCTATCCTTGAGGGTGAGTGTGCGTCAGAATTCGAGACCAGTCTAACAGTGTCCAGTTCACTGACCCTCCAGTTCATGGGCGGGTCTGAACTCAGACCAGTCTCAATCGCATAGACCCTGTCAGAGAGTTCCTCAAAGCACTCCCTCAAACTGTCAAATCCTGAGAAGGCGCCGAATAGAGAAAAATGGGGGGTCCAGGCATGGGCCGGGATAATAAGACCCCTGTCTGTTATATCAAGCATCATCCTGAGGGCCTCCTTCGCATCAAGCCCGAGCACTGGACGGCCGTCTGCTGAGAGGTTCCCAATTCTGGAGAGTCTGCTGTTGTAAAGGGCTGCATCCTCAAGGGTGGGCATTACAACAAGGAGGTGAATCTTTCTGGTCCTGCCCCCCTTGGAATAGATACAACTCAACTCTGCGGTGGGTACAAACCGGACCTCCGCCCTGCAGATGTCCGGAACACCATCTACAGGTTCCCTCAGTCTGTAAAATCCGGTGTCATCCATCTCAAGAGACTCCTCCAGTCGTCTGTACCACTCAGGATGCGTGAAGTCCCCTGTACCCATCAGTCTCAGCCCCTTCAACTGTGCCCAGTAGGCTATCCCCTCCAGTGTCATATCCTTGCTCGTCGCCCTTGAGTAGGGAGAGTGTATGTGGAGATCAGCAATAAACCTCATCCACCGAATCTCTCTCTGTGGATCTTTGATTCCTCAAATTCCGAATCATCATGTGGTGGTAGTTGCCTTGCAGGGTATCCTATCGGCATAATACACTGGATCCTGTAGTTTTCAGGTATACCCAGGAATCTCTTCACATAGGTCTCTGCATCCCCATGGGGGCCCTCTGCATCAGCGATCTGAACAAAACAACTACCAAGCCCCTGATTGACAGCCTCAAGGTGTATATGCTCGGCACAGATGGAGGAGTCCTCTTTGAATCGTCTCCCCTTTGTGACATCGTAGATTATTACAATCGCCACAGGGGCATCCTTCACAAAGGAGGCATAGGGGGTCGCCTCTGAAAGGGCCTTCTTGGTCTCAGGGGCCCTCACGATGATGAACTCCCAGGGCCTTCGTCCCCATGAGGTGGGGGCAAACATCGCCGCCTTCAGTATCTCCCTCAACTTCTCCTCCTCAACATCCCTGTCTGAGTAATCCCTGATACTCCTCCTCTTTCTTATTACCTCAAGCATACTCACCTCCTGCACCATAGATCTCCAGACCTATTATACCAGACCACCCGTGCCACCTTGAAGATCGTCTTCTGAATTTACCATTAGAGTCTTGTTCAAACATCGCCTATTGCCTTTTGCATCTTTGTGTCCGAAACCAGCACTGCCCTCCTTGCAAAGACATGTCACATAAATCCTGTTTTGAGGCAGGGATCCATAAAAAATCTCTTATTTTGTGGGGGCCCCTGCCGTAAAAAATCATTTCTCTCAGCAATTTAGGGTCAATTACGGTCATTTGACAAATCCATAATAAAATCTGTTAATATTTAATTATAATATTTAATTAGCGGGGTGGAGCAGCCTGGTAGCTCGTCGGGCTCATAACCCGAAGGTCGGAGGTTCAAATCCTCCCCCCGCCACCAAAAGGCCACATTAGCATTGACTCACCCTGTGATGTTACTCTGAATATCGGTTCTCTCAAGCGATCGGAGGGATACACTGTTTCGGTCTCTAAGATTATAATGTTTAGGGAAAATACTCATTTACACATCTGTCCAAAACAGAATTGAGGCACAGGCGGTATGCCTCAGAAACACAATTAACGGACAAATTTTAAGT
>WGER01000033.1 GCA_015492645.1 Nitrospirota bacterium | reverse complement strand
TTGTCATCCCGAGGACAAAGGCAATGGTCTTGACAAATGCCCTCTCTGGCTCGGTAGTGTCCCTGGCACCTGCAATATAACCCACAAGCACAGGCACTATACTCAGAGACCTCGGGTTGAAGGCCATGGCAAGGCCAACAAGGAAAACCAGTCCGAATCCAATGATGGAAATATGAGAGAGTATCTGCAAATCTTCAGGATTAAACATACCTGCAACTTCTCCTTATAATGTCTTAAAATCAGGGAAGGCGATTGGTCTAATCGCCTTCCCTGACCAATTAAAGTGGCTTTCCAAGTCCTGCTGCCTTAAGAGTCTCAATGTTTACTCCACGGCCAGCACAGCAGTCTGCCAGTTTCCCATCAATCAGCACAGCGGGAACAGAGCGTATACCAAGGGTCTTTGCCCTTTCTGCATTTTGAGGCTCATTCAGATTCAGCACTGTTACCTCGCAGGACGAACAGGCCACCTTTTTGATCTCTTCAACTGTCTCATTACACACAGGACAGCCTGCCACAAATATCTCAATCTTTCTTCCTGCCATCTCCGGGCACCTCCTTTCTTCTGTTGGTGCCTTTATCATACACCCTGTAGTATGGTACGGAGTCAAGTCCTCTACCTTTACCGTAGATTGCCGTTTGACTTTAATCAAAAATCAAAGAAGGAACCAAGGGTTCCTGCTCGGGAAAATCTCCAATTTTTCTGGGATCCCCCCATTTTGAGGCAACCCGGCCGCGTTTTACTCATATTTCTACCGACAAATCTGGGAATTCAAGTTAAAGCAAAATGACATGTGTTATAATTAGTGTATGCCCCTGAGGCATAAATACATTCCCCATTACACGGTAGAGGACTACATGCGATGGGAGGGAGATTGGGAGTTGATAGAAGGAACTCCCATTGCAATGTCTCCCAGTGCGGGATTCCTGCATCAGAAGGTAAGTTCTTTAATTCACTGGCAATTAATGGAGAGGTTGAAAAACTGCAACAAATGCCTTGCCCTTTATGAAATAGATTGGATAGTGTCAGAAGACACTGTAGTGAGGCCAGATATAATCGTCATCTGCCAGGAACCGGAAGGAGAGTATATTACTAAGGCACCAGAGATAATCTTTGAGATCGTCTCAAGGCAGACTGCACAGAAAGATGAAAGGATAAAGTATGAAATCTATGAAAGGGAAGGCGTAAGATATTATATACTCGTTTATCCGGAACTCAAGGTCTCAAAGGTCTTTAGACTCAAGGACCACAGGTATGTAAAGATAAAAGATGCAATAAGAGACAGGGTAGAGTTTCAGATTGGAGAATGCTCAATTGAGTTTGATTTTTCTCTTTTGTGGGGTTGATTGTCATCAATTCAGTCAACAGGGATGACTTAAGAAAAATATAGCAAAAGGCAAGACCTGACCCTAATTAACGATCCTGGAACTGACATACATTGGGTCGCATCCTGGTCCGACAGTCTCCATCTGTATCATATCCCTTCTGCTCACAGTATGTAGTGGTGCATTGTTCTACACAATTAAACCCCACGATGTTACCGATATGATAAAGAGTATTAGAAGAGTCTATGGTAATGGTTCGATTCCTCCTCCAGACCCTGGCAAAGGTATCTCCTTCTCTCCAGTAGCACCTGTCCTCTCCTGTTTCATTCCTGACAGAGATGCCTGATGTATAACAGGCATCCACAACATTTATTGAGAAGGTGTTAGAGGTGCTCTGGGGTCCTGGTGTGGTGCATGAGTCCTGGACCTGAACAGTAAAACTGTATGTGCCAGGTGCGTCAAGGACATTTGAGCCTGTGATATCACAGGTAGCAGAGGTATTACCAGTACAGAAACTGATCCCATTTGGCAGGGCCCCAGAAGTGAGAGACCATGAATAAGGAGAGACCCCTCCTATTACAGTTATAGAACCTGAATAACTCTGGCAGTTGTATGCGTCGGGCAGGGTTGAAGACCAGCCTGTAAAGGGAGGACATGCTGGTGCAATATTAACCGTATAAGTCCCTGATACAGAGTTCGGAGGGCTGCAGGAGTCCTGCCAGGCTACAGTGAATGTGCATGTGCCTGCGGAGGTTGGAGTCCCCGAGATAGTGGCATCCGTTGAGGAGCAGGAGAGGGTGAGCCCGTAAGTGCTACAGTTATTGGTACAGTCCGTGTTCGTATAGGGAGGGAGCCCGCCTGAGACCGTTATTGTCTGGCTGAAGGCCGTGCCCACTGTGGCATTGAAGGTAGTACCAGAGGCAGGAGTAAGGCTCATCGGGGTTGAACAACTGCCACCACCGCCGCCTCCACCAACAGTCGCAGTGTACTGGCACTGGGCAGAGTCCCCGCAGGTGTCAGTCACCTTTAGTACAAAGGTGGTATCTGTACTGAGTGGATCGGTTGTACATGAGCCTGTGGCGGTGTTTGTGGTGCTGGAGGTGCTAATGGTGGTACAGGTGCCGCTCTGGGGAGAGAATACACCGTTTATCTGGCCGAGGGTGGCCTGCCCTGTGACCGTCCAGTCAAGTGTATAGGTCCAGGTCCCGTCGCCGTTGTCAGTGCCAGTGCCAGTCAGGCTGCAGGAGAGGGGATTATAAAGATGCAGATTCATCACCTTTGAGGCGGTGTTACATCCGTCATTAAGGGTCACTGTGACTGAGTAGTCTCCACAGGTAGCAGAGGGTGTTCCGCTTATCTGTGAGCACTCGTTGTAGGGGTCACCATTGCAGTCTGACGATGAGGTGGCACTCAGTCCAGAGGGTAATCCCCCGACAGTGAAGTTATAACCACTTATGTTTCCGCCTGAGCCTATGATGTTTGCATTATAAGAAATACCATTGTAGGCATCAGGCAGGTTTGATGTGAGGATCTGAAGTGTCTGTGGATTGGTCACTATGGAATAGCCCTGAGTGACAGTAGTACCTACATCGTCTCGGACCCGGATGGTGAAGTTCGCCACATCTGTGCAGGTCGTGAGGCTACCTGCAGGACAGGCAGTGCAGACATCTACTGTGCCTGAGATGGTCCCATCTGAGGCGATATTGAGCCCGCCTGGCAGTGAACCTCCTGACACGGAAAATGTATAATCAGGACAGCCACCCTTTGCTATCACCTTTGCTGAGTAGGCACTGTCCTCTGTGGCCTGGGGCAGAGAAGTGGTAACTATCTGGAGTGGCTCACACCTGATCACATCTCTCAGTTCATACACTGTGGCATATTCAATTATGTCGTCATAGGTATCTGAATATTCCTCTATTGTGTAAATCTGATAGTCAGTGCCCCCTATATTGCCAGGGGCAAGAGAACCGTTCTGGGTCCTGTCCTCTCCCTTGCTGAGCACCACGAAGGCGACCTCTGTCTTGTAGTTGTCAGTGCCACCGGTGTAGGCCCTGTCGTTTACTGCCATGTCAGAGGGAATCTGAGAACAACAGGTATTAACCGTGGTCATATCCACCCTGTCAGTCGTACCATCGCCCATTATGGAGGCGTCATCGGGGATATACACAAGGCCCTGCCCCCAGGCATCTTTTTCATTGCAGATACTCTGAAATTCTGTTGAGTCGGGGAGCCTCCTGCTTGCTGCCACAAACCCGATTATGGCCTCTTTACATGCCTTGACCCTTTCGCGTGACCTCTTAAACTGGGCCTGTTTGGTGAGAGGGCCCAGAAGGGCAACCCCCAGTCCGAGAAGGATGCCTATAACCACGAGCACAATCGCAAGTTCAATCAGGGTGAACCCTCTCTGTCTCTCCGATGGCATTAAAGACCTCCTTTCCTGCAAGAGCAAAAATCATGCCAAAAAATTATCTCCTCCGGTCAAAGTAATACACAGCACTCCTCACATTTGCTGCATCCCAGGCTACGCCACAGGGTGGATTGTTGAAGTTGGCTATCCACCTTGTACTGTCAACAGTTTGAGACTTACCACCTCCGAGCAGAAGAGCCTTTTCACCATCGGCATATCCGTCCGTCGCTGTATCAAGGGCCTCTCTGTAGTGGAGTTCATCATTTGTGAAGAAGGAGTTACACCCGCTATCCCTGCATATTACCATTATGCTGTTCATCTGTCTGCCGGGCCGGCATTGTCATCATTGCCAAAGTAGATATAAAACCTGACTGAACCGACAGAGACAGCATTGGTCTCTGAACCACCTGCAACCTTTAAAGGCGGATTGATGAGAGAGGCGTTCAACTTCTGGTGCCACCCTTTACCATCTCTAATCTAAAGTAACTTAAACTCCTTCAGGACCTTTGCAACCCTCTCATCCGTTTTGGCAAATTTTCTCAGTGCATTGATCAAGTCCCTCAACCATCCCTCCTTTTCTATCTCTGCAATGGTGTACTCCCTCACCTTTCTGATAATGATCATCTGTTCCAGTAGGCAAAGCCTATGTTGGCTACCTCATAGTTGTTTCTAACCTTATCCAGTCGGAGTTCTATAGTTTCTGAGCCTTTCCCTGTCTTCCTCTTTGAAGGCCACTTCTTAGCAAGGGCACCACACACCAGAAGAGAGGCTCAATGTGCCCCCCTTCTGGTGTATCAAACTGCAGTCCGTTCCTTACTATCTTTTAGCATCAAAGTAGTAGACAAGGGCCTGTGTGGTTCCTGCTGAATATGCAGCCGCTGTTGGGGCAGTTGTCCACGTGGCCTCCCATTCTGCCGCAGTAATAGTACCAGGTGCGGCATTTACTCCAATCACCTGCCCATCTGCTCCGTCAGCGGTACCGTCAAAGGCTGTATCTATCGCCTCAAGATACTGGATCTCATCAGCTGTGAATGCAGTGGCACAGTCAGCAGCCTTGCATATGGTCATCACATTTCTGCCTGCATCAGCACCTCCATCAGTACCGAAGAATACATAGAAGGTGTAGGAACCTATAGTAATGGTATTTGTTTCAGAGCCAGAAGAACCTTCATAGGGAGGGTTGATGAAGTTTGCACCTGTGAGGTCCGTCTTCACATCACCGTCACCAATCTTTCCATCCTTGTCAGAGTCACCTGCAAATCTTCCCTTTCTGTCAAGAAATGTCCACTGTGCCACCTCCCAGGCTCTAACCTTGTTTACCACTTTCTTGGCCCTCGCATTCTGAATCAGGTCCTGCCCCTTCAGCACAGCACCGATCAGGATACCGATAATCACCATAACGATAGCAAGTTCGATCAGTGTGAAACCCCTCTCACCTTTTCTTACCTTCATTACACACCTCCTTCTTAGAGTTTCCCTTGAGAAACTCAAGGATAATTTCAAAAAAGTCACACTAAACCTCTTTTCTGAAAGCAATTATAGCAAATTCTCTGCCATTTTCTATAACCATTATTATTAACCCGGCAACTACAGCAAAAAACAACCTTAACAGTAAGACTCCTTCTTTCTCTAAGAGAGAGGAGGGGTGAGAGTGAATTATGAATTGAATTTTTATAAGTTACTTCCCCTCCCCCCATCCCCTCGGGGGAGGTAGATATTTTTATCTCTGATTTTGAGGTAGTTAATGGCATATCAATATAGAAAGAGCAACAGGAGGTGACAAAAATTGTCACCTCCTGTCTGTAAAATGTCAATCATTGTCATTTAAGGTGACTTATCAAAGTAATAGGTGAGTGCAACCAGAGTGTTGTTTTGGGTGTCAGGAGGCCAGAAGTCACCGCCATCTCCCGTGTCGTGGCGTCTCACCCTGCCAGAGGTCCCGTCTTCAATCCCGTCTATCGAGACATCTATCATTTTTGCCATCCATGCAGGTATGTTATACACAAAGATGGCGTTGTAATTTACCGCGCCAACCGTGTCGTAACCTATGTTAAAGAGACCTCCTGCGGCATGAGTGGCAAGGACGATGTTGGGTTGCTGGTAAGAGGCTACCCTTGCAGTCCGCATGTCTGAAAAGGCCCTGTTCACATTGTCCTCCCCACCGGCGCTACAGTCATCCACGGTGGGATCGGTGTTGTTACTCGGAGTGCTTCCAGTGACATTGTTCAGGGCATTGAAGCCAATTATACCGTCCCTGTTACAGTCACCTGGAAAGTAGTTCTTCCTATCGTAAAAGGTCCAGATCATCGCCTCAAGCCCCTTCATATCCCTCTGAACCCTCTTCACCTTGGCATTGTTGATCAACTCCTGACCCTTCAGGACCGCCCCGAGTATAATCCCTATTATTACAAGGACTATTGCCAGTTCTACCAGGGTAAAGCCCCTCTGTTTCATGGCGGACCTCC
>WGER01000032.1 GCA_015492645.1 Nitrospirota bacterium | reverse complement strand
ATCGGAGGCTATTTTGATAACATGAAAAAGTTGTGTACCTCATAGTTAAGGTGGTATAACTTAAAAATACTTCATAAGGAGGTACACAGAATGAAGTATATTGGGATTGACTATCACAAGAGATATTTGGTCAGCAGTGAATTTTTATAATTTTTTATATGGCACATGCAAGATGCAGAGAACAACGCTCTCCACCACCTGGACGAAGGAGTGCATTTTGGGGAAATAAAAATGGTGGGCGATGCAGGTATCGAACCTGCGACCTCTGCCGTGTGAAGGCAGCGCTCTCCCACTGAGCTAATCGCCCTTCCTCGGTAAATTATAATGGATGTTTAAGAGACCTGTCAAACTCAGAGTTTCGGAACCCCGACAAAGGAATCTTCTGACCTCTGATTTCTGTTTTTCGGATTTACGGGATTTCCAGCCTCCTCAGGATCATAGCGGCATTTTCTCCACCAAATCCGAAGGTCAGACTGAGGGCATACTGGAAGGGGTGTCTCACTGAGGTCCTTGGCAGAAAGAGAGGAAATTCAGGCTCAGAGGTGGTGGGAGTTGGGGGTATCTCCTGCCTTCTAAGGCTCAGGGCGGTTACTGCAATCTCAAAGGGTCCTGAGGCAGCAAGCATATGCCCTGTAAGAGACTTGGCAGCCACAAGGGGGATCTCTCTTATCACCTCTCCAAAGACCTCCGAGAGGGCCTCGGCCTCGGTCCTGTCTCCAAGTACGGTAGAAGTGCCGTGGGTGTTTATATGACCAATCTCTTCTGGTTCCAGTGATGCCTCTTTGAGACATTTCTGTATCACCTCTGTCTCGGTCCTTTTTGATGGTCTCGCTGCTGATCCCCCTGCAGTTATGTGACAGTAGGCTACCACCTCTGCATAGGGCTTGATACCTCTGGAGAGTGCATGTTCCATCTCCTCCAGCACCAGAATACAGGCCCCCTCTGAAGGTACAAAACCATCTCTTCTGAGATCAAAGGGGCGGCTTGCTGAAGGTTCGGTCCCCCGGCTGAGGACACCCATTCTTCCATAACCCTCTATACAGACTCTGGTAAGAGGGGCCTCCGTGCCCCCTGCCATGGCCACCTTTGCCTGTCCTGTCTTTATTGCCCTGTAGGCCAGACCCACTGCCACTGTTCCTGAGGCACAGGCATTGGAGAGGGTGATGGCGGTACTGCTACGGGAGAACCGTGCAGCAATCTGGGATGCTGCCATATTGGAGGTGGTGGCAGTCATAAGGTGGGCTGAAGTGCGTCCATTTCTAATCGACTCTTCCACCTCCACTATGCCTCCACGACTCGTGCCCAAGAATACAGGCATGGGGAAGGGGGTGTTCAAGGAGGCATCTTTGACAGCCTCTTCTGCAGCCAGGAGGGCATACTGTACAAACAGCCCATATCTTCGCCTATCCCTCTCGGATATCCTGTTGAGAGAGTCTCGAGGGACCCTGCCCATCAGTTGCCAGGGCAGAGTTCCCAGTTGGACCCTTTCAATTCCGGTTTTTCCACTGAAGAGATTCTCCGAGGATCTGGAGAAACTATCGCCTAAGGGCGTGATAGCACCTACCCCGCTTATAACAACCCTGAAATCACAAGCCATGAACTGGTTGTATTCAGTCAGCAGGTACCACTGTTCTGGAATCCTGAGGTCTGTTCATTTTCTCTGATTGGTTGCCCTTCAGCGCCCTCTCCACGGTCCTGATTGCACAGAACTCTCCACACATACTGCAGACCTCTGATTCCTGTGGTGGGGCCTCCTGCCTGTACCTCCGAACCTTATCAGGGTCCAGGCTCAGCCTGATCTGCCCTTCCCAGTCAAGGGCCTTTCTGTACCTTGCCATCTGCAGATCCCTGTCTGAGGCACCCGGGACTCCCTTTGCGATATCTGCTGCATGGGCTGCTATCTTTGAGGCTATCACCCCTTCCTTCACATCCTCCAGTGAGGGGAGCCTTATATGTTCAGAGGGTGTGAGATAACAGAGGAAGTCGGCCCCGGCCCAGGCAGCAAGGGCCCCTCCTATCGCACCTGCTATGTGGTCGTATCCAACTGCAATGTCTGTTACGAGTGGTCCAAGTACATAGAAGGGCGCACCCTTACAGAGGTGTTTCTGGATCCTGATGTTTGTCTCGATCTGGTGGAGGGGCACATGTCCAGGCCCTTCTATCATGCTCTGTACCCCTCTTTCAAGGGCGATCTGATGCAGTTCCCCGAGGGTTATGAGTTCCTCTATCTGTGCCCTATCTGTGGCATCAGCAAGGCAGCCTGGCCTCAGTCCATCCCCAAGACTGAGGGTCATATCGTATCGGTAGGCGATCTCAAGCAACCTGTCATAGTGTTCATAGAGCGGGTTTTCTCTCTCATTGTACACCATCCATTCGAGCAGGAAGGCACCACCACGACTGACGACATCAAGGACCCTCCCTTCCTTCCTGAGGTGTTCCACTGCCCTCAGTGTGAGCCCACAATGGACTGTTATGAAGTCAACCCCATCTCTGCCGTGTTCCTCTATCACCTCAAAGATCTCATCAGGGGTCATCTTAACGATACTACCATGTCTTTCTGCAGCCCTGACCGCTGCCTCATAGATGGGCACAGTTCCGACAGGGATAGGGGAGTGTTTAAGGATCATCTGCCTCAGTTCCTTTATAGGTCCCCCTGTGGAGAGATCCATAACCGTGTCTGCTCCATAACGGACAATCACATCCAGTTTCCTGAGTTCATCCTCTATTGATACCCTGTCCTTAGAGGTGCCGATATTTGCGTTCACCTTTGTCCTGAGACCTCTACCCACTGCAACAGGCTCAATCTCGTGAATGCAGTTCCTGAGAATTACAGTTACTCCCTCTGCGATGTCCCTGCTGAGTGTCTCAGCAGGGACCCCCTCTCTCTCAGCACATCTTGTGACTTCAGGGGTTACTATCCCCTCTTTTGCCTTCTGGACCCTTGTCATATCTCCAACCTCACAAATTTATTTGTTTCCTCTGCGGGGTCTTCTGCCCCAAGGATGGCAGAGACCACCGCAACACCATGGACTCCTGTATTCATAACCTCCTGCAGTCTCTCAGGGGTTATCCCTCCCAGGGCAAATACAGGGATTGAGAGGTTCTGTGTCACCTCTGTCAGGCCTTTGAGCCCCTGAGGGGTTACCCCGGGTTTCGATGCAGTCTCATACACGGGTGAAAATGTGACAAAGTCGGCCCCTTCCTGCTCCGCCCAGAGTGCCTCAGACAGTGTATGGGAGGAATAACCGATCATGGAGTCGTCACCAAGCAACCTCCTTGCTACGCCAATTGGAATGGAATCCCTTCCCAGATGGACTCCGTCAGCCCCTGTGGCCATTGCTACATCGATCCTGTCATTTATCAGCAACCTCGCATTATAACGCCCTGTCAATTCCCTAAGGGAAAGGGCATACTGATATAACTGCCTTATTGGCAGGTCCTTCTCTCTCAACTGGACCGCCTTAAGACCTGCTTTCAGGGCCTTTTCAACCGCCTCGAGGAGGTCGCCCCTTGTCCTCTTTCTGTCTGTGATGAGATACACCCTAAAGTCCACCTTCATACAACTGTCTCAAGCCAGAGAAAGAGGATATTCTCCAGAAAGAAGGTGATCCCGGCCAGTATCCATAAGACCCTCTCTACGGTCCTCTTTGAGGGTTTAATAATGGCCATGAACAGGGTGAAGAGAATGAACCACCCGAGGGATACCCATTTCAGCCCCCAGGGAGAGACCCAGAGGATCAAAAGGGATATGTATATCCCGAGTGAGATAAAGGGTATCCATACCTGTTTGAGGAGATTTTCACCCTGGGACCTCCTCGCCCTCAGTGCACCTATTATATACACCTGCCACCATGCCCCCATGAAGAAAAACATAACCCCGTATCTGTCGAGCCTTGCGAGGGTCTCCTCTCTGAATGCAAAAAGGCCAGCCTCAAGACATGCGATCGTAAATATGAAGAGGGCAGGGATCAGGGCCATGAAGATAAACCCGCAGATATCAAGGATATAGGCCCCAAGGGGGCTGTCTCCTCGTGAGGCCCTCTCCTTTTTTGCTGCTACAAAAAATTCATAACCCGTCATTATCGGCACCACAAGATAGGCAAACTCCTGATACCTGTATGCCTCCAACGCCTCTACCTCCCCTTTTATATGTTTTTAAACAAGCATTCCCTCTAAGGGGCTACTCGCAGTTGCATAGAGTTTCTTTGGTATCCTGCCCGCCTTATAGGCGAGTCTGCCTGCTATGACGGCATGCCTCATCGCCTTGGCCATTGCAATCGGATCCTTCGCACCGGCAATACCTGTGTTTATAAGGACGGCATCACAGCCCAGTTCCATTGCTATTGTCGCATCAGAGGCGGTGCCCACACCTGCATCCACTATCACAGGCACATCCACCATCTCAAGGATGATCTTTATATTATAGGGGTTTCTGATGCCAAGTCCAGAGCCTATGGGTGCACCGAGTGGCATTACTGCGGCAGCCCCTGCATCCACGAGCCTCTTCGCAGTAACAGGATCATCATTCGTGTAGGGGAGGACTATAAACCCTTCCTTTGCCAGTATCTCTGTGGCCTTCAAGAGGCCGCAGACATCCGGGAAGAGTGTCTTCTCATCACCTATCACCTCAAGTTTCACCATGTCAGACACCCCAGCCTCCCTGGCGAGCCTTGCATACCTTAGGGCCTCTTCCACTGTGTAGCAGCCAGCAGTGTTTGGCAGGATCTTGTATTTCTTTGGGTCAATGTAGTCAAGTAGATTTGGAGACTTTCTGTCCAGGATATTTACTCTTCTCACTGCCACTGTCACACAGTCAGTACCGGAGGCCTCTATAGCCCTTGCAGTCTCTTCAAAATCCCTGTACTTGCCTGTACCAACCCAGAGTCTTGAGTTAAACTCTATTCCCCTTATCACCAACCTGTCATCTTCCATGGCTCCTCCTCCAACAAAGGTGACGACTTCTACAGAGTCGCCTTCTTTTAATAGGAAGTTATCATACTCTGTCTTCTTCACTACCTGTAGATTCACCTCTACCGCTACTGTCTCAGGGGCGATTTTTAACTCCTGGAGCAGTTCTGATAGCGTGCTCGCCCCTGTTGTATACTCATTACCATTCAGCCTTATCCTCTTTTGTCCTGTCATAATTAATAAAAAAGCCGTAACCCTTGAGGGTATACGGCCTTTCCTCCTCCCTTTCCCTACGCCGGCATTACCCGGATCAGGTTCAAAGGGTCCCGGTCATTTAATGACCGGTTCTCAGGCTTCGTGGCCTCCCCCAGGGAGCTGTTAAATTAACAGCACCTATATCAACTTAAGATTATGATAGTTCAAACAAAATCCTTTTGTCAATTAATCGGAGATTGGATCAAAAATCATTTGGCAAAAATTTTTGTACTTTTGGTAAAATTTCATGTCCAAGTTTTTTGATAGGGGGATGCAATGGAGACAGGTTTGAAAGGAAGAGTTGCGGTAGTAACAGGGGGAGCAAGGGGTATTGGGAGGGCTATATGTGAGGCCCTTGCAGACAGTGGCGTCTCCATAGGTGTGGTAGACCTGCTTGAGTCAGAGGCTCAGGGCACTGCTGAGGCCCTCGTGCAGAGGGGCGTCAGGGCCATCGCCCTGAAGGCAGATGTCTCAAAGGCCGAGGATGTAAAGGCCCTCTTTGAGAGGGTGGTGGATGAGTTCGGTACAGTTGATATACTTGTGAACAATGCAGGTATTACAAGGGATACACTCCTGCTCAGGATGAAGGAAGAGGACTGGGACGCTGTGTTGAATGTGAATCTCAAGAGTGCCTTTTTATGTACAAAGGAGGCACTCAGAACAATGACAAAGAAGAGATACGGCAGGATAGTTAATATCTCCTCAGTTGTGGCCTTTACAGGGAATCCAGGTCAGGTAAACTACTCTGCATCAAAGGCGGCACTTGTCGGTTTGACCAAGACCATAGCAAAGGAGTATGCGAGCAGGGGGATTACCTGTAATGCCATAGCACCTGGATTTATCCAGACCCAGATGACCGATGCACTTCCAGAGGATGTAAAGAAGGAGATGCTCAGGGGTATCCCCCTTGGAAGGTTTGGAACACCTGAAGATGTGGCCAGGGCTGTGGTGTTCCTCGTCTCTGACTGGGCATCCTACATAACAGGACAGGTGATTCATGTGAATGGTGGAATGTACATGTAATACAGAGGCAGAGATCGCCTCAAATGAAAACTCTTTAGGGAGGTATGTCATATGGTGGAGCAGAAGGTGAGAGAGTTGATTGCTAAGCAGTTAGGAGTGGATATCAATCAGGTTACACCAGAAGCCACATTTGTGGAGGATCTTGGGGCAGACTCCCTTGATACAGTGGAACTGGTTATGGCCTTTGAGGAGACCTTCGGTGTTGAGATACCTGATGAGGATGCTGAGAAGATAGTCAAGGTCCAGGATGCGATAGACTATATAAAACAGAAGACCAACCAGTCTTAAACACCTCAAGGCAGGTCCATAATTGAGATAATGGAACAGAGAAGGGTTGTAGTCACAGGGCTTGGTGTAATCACACCCGTTGGTGTTGGTGTGAAAGAGACCTGGGATGCCCTCCTGCGGGGAGAATCTGGTATTGACAGGATTACCCAGTTTGACCCCTCAGGTCTGCCTGTGCAGATCGCGGGAGAGGTGAAGGGTTTTGACCCTGCAGAATACATAGAGCCGAAAGAGATAAAGAAGATGGACAGATTCATCCACTTTGCAGTGGCAGCCACTCATATGGCTGTCAAGGATGCGGAACTCAAGATCGACGGGAGCAATGCAGACAGGGTAGGGGTGATTATAGGTTCAGGGATAGGTGGCCTGCCGAAGATAGAACACTACACAAGGGTGCTCTATGAGAGGGGCTACCGAAGGATAACGCCCTTTTTTATTCCGATGAGTATTATAAACCTTGCCTCAGGGCAGGTATCCATCATCTTTGGTGCCAAGGGGCCAAATTCTGCGGTGGTCACTGCCTGCTCATCGGGCACTCATGCGATAGGAGATGCCTTTAAGATAATCCAGAGAGGGGATGCGGATGTGATGATAGCAGGAGGATCAGAGGCAGTGATTACACCTCTGGGGATTGCCGGATTTGCTGTGATGAAGGCCCTCTCGACAAGAAATGACGAACCCCGGAAGGCAAGCAGACCCTTCGACAGGGACAGGGATGGCTTTGTGATGGCTGAAGGTGCGGGTATCTTGGTGCTTGAAGAACTGGGACATGCCGTCCGTAGAGGTGCAAGGATATACGCAGAGGTGGTTGGATATGGCATGACTGCCGATGCCTATCATATCACCGCGCCGTCGCCTGATGGGGAGGGTGCAGCCAGGTGTATGGAGATGGCCCTGAGGGATGGGGGTGTCAGGCCAGATGAGGTGAGTTATATCAATGCCCATGGCACTTCTACAAAGTACAATGATGAACTGGAGACAGCCGCTATAAAGAGGGTCTTTGGAGATCATGCCTATAGACTGGCGGTCAGTTCCACCAAGTCGATGACAGGTCACCTGCTTGGTGCCTCGGGGGGGGTAGAGAGCGTAGTAAGTGTCCTTAGCGTGTTTCATGATGTTGTTCCTCCCACGATTAATCTGGACAATCCTGACCCCGAATGCGACCTGGATTATGTCGCCAACGAATCCAGAGAGATGACAGTAAACTATGCCCTTAACAACTCCTTTGGTTTTGGTGGTACCAATGCCTGCCTCCTGTTCAAAAAATACAGAGAAGATTGAGGTGGCGATTGGCTACACCTTTAAGGACAAGGCCCTCCTTCTAACCGCCCTCACTCACAGTTCATATGCCAATGAACACGTAAATGAGGGTGTTCAGGACAACGAGAGACTTGAATTCCTGGGGGATGCAGTGCTCGGGCTGGTGGTCGCAGAAGAGTTGTACAGGGTGAGTGGAGACCTTTCAGAGTCCGAGATGGCAAGGTATAAGGCCTTTCTGGTATCAAAGACGGTACTCGCAGAACTTGCAAGGAAACTCCAGATAGGTGATGCACTCAGGCTCGGCAGGGGGGAGGAGGTGACAGGCGGCAAGCAGAAGGAGACGATCCTTGCAGATGCTATGGAGGCGATCTTTGGGGCTGTATTCCTGGAAGGTGGTTACAGGAAGGCAAAGAGTACGATTCTCCGCCTCCTTGGTGAGGAGATAAAAAGGGCGGTTAAAGAGGGCATCCAGTATGACTTTAAGACAGCCCTCCAGGAGTTTACACAGAGGCATTTCGGCCTTCTGCCTGAGTACAGGACTGTACAGGAAAAGGGGAAGGACCATGATAAGATGTTTACAGTAGAGGTGCTTGTTGCGGGAGAGGTATTCGGGAGAGGAATTGGAAAGAGCAAGAAGGAGGCCCAGATGAAGGCCGCAGAAGAGGCGCTTTCAGGCCTGCAGAAAAGGATCTGACTCTGGTTTTATAGTCTCTTCAACCTTCTGTAATAAAGGCTCAATCCAAGTATAAAAATAAGTCCACCGATGATACCCATCCTGAGGAGTCCTGCACAGAGGAGGTCAAATCCAGCACCCCTGATGAGCAGACTCACTCCCGTGTTCATCAGGTGTTTCAGTGGAGAGAGCCTTGAGAGCATCTGGAGCCACTCAGGCAGTGCCTCAGGCGGGACCCACCCACCTGAAAGCAACAGCATGGGGGTGAATATCACGATGGTGAGCATCCCGATCTGGCTGAACTTCTTTGCTATCGAGCCTATGATGAAGGAGAATCCAAGGGTTGACAGTTGATACAGGAGTATGAGGAGTACAAACCTCCAGATTCCACCCTTCAGGGGGAAGCCGAGCCAGCATTTAAGTACAAAGAGGTAACTCAATACCGTAACGGTGGTCATGAAAAGGAGCACCGAGACCACCTTTGTGAATAGCATCTCCATCGGTCTCAAAGGGGAGATGAGTATCTGTTCCACAGTGCCATACTCTATTTCGCGGATAATGAGCATTGCAGGCAGTATCATCCCTATCAGGGTGGTCACCATAAAGAACTCCATCAGCCCTTCATAGAGGTCATCCCTTGAAGAGGGGTTAAACAGGACCCTCCTTTTGATCTCCACCTTCAGCGGGGTACTGGTTGATCGGTCCTGTATGAAGCGGTTTATGATGGCCTGCAGATATGTGGCGCTCAGATATGCGGCCGTACTCTGTGTACCGTCTACTAGCACCTGTACCTCAGCCCTGCCCCTCAGGAGGTCTCTCTCGAAACCCGAGGGAATCACCAGAGTGAGAACCACCTCTGATTCCAGCATTACGGGGTCAATCTGCCTGACTGAAGAGAGGTATCTCGGATACTTGAATGCAGGTGGTCTGAGTCGGGCTATCAGGTCCCTGGAGGAGGCTGAGCGGTCTTCATCATAAACAGCCACAGAGACATTCTGGGGTATTAATCTGAACCCCTTTGCCGCCAGAACTATATCGACACTGAATGCATAAATAATGAATAGCAACAACCCCTTGTCCCTCAGTATATGGAGTATCTCCTTCCTGATCAGTATCCACCACATCTATCCCTCTCTCTTCCTGAAGAAACCCAGAGAAATTACAAAAAACACCAGGCAGTACAACAGGAGCACTCCAAACTCCCTGATCATGTCTGTAAAACCGAGTCTCTTCAGGTAGACCCCGTGGACCACCTTCATGAAGTACATGGATGGATATAGATGGGCCATTATTCTTCCCTCTGCCCCAAGATGGGATACAGGGATCAAGAGGCCTGAGTAGAGGAATGCAGGTATTATGGTGATGATGAGTGTTACTATCTGGGCAGAGACAACGGTCTTTAACACGAGGGAGATGAGTATGCCTATCAGGATGTTGGTGAATATGAACAGAACGGCGTGAGGGAGCATATCTGCGAGGTTTCCTTTCATTGGCACACCAAAGAGGACCTTCACGAGGGATGTCAGTACAAAGAGGTTAATGATGGAAATGAGGAAGTATGGCAGGGCCTTGCCCACTATGAATTCTGCCTTCTTCACGGGGGCCGTGTAGATATTGTAGATGGTGCCAAACTCCCTCTCCCTTGCAATGGCGGTTGCTGTCAGAACGGCAGGGTTTACCATGAGCACGACCACAAGGAGGCCGGGTATAAGGGCGTTGCGGCTCCTCATCGACTCGTTAAAGAGGAACCTGACCCGGACCTGAAGGGGGGCCTTCCTAAGGGGCCTGCCCGTCTTTATAAGGAGTTCCTGGTTGAATGCATTTACTATCGCCTCAGCGTACCCCTTCAGTGTCATGGATGTGAAGGGATAACCACCATCAATCAGTAACTGGACAGAGCCTTCACCCCTGTATATATCCTTCGAGAAGTCCGGTGGTATGTAAAGCACAGCCCTCAATCTGCCTGTCATCAGTTTCTCTTCCGCCTCCTTCAGGTCAGTGAGGGAGAACTCAGCCCTGAAATACCTTCCAATGAATCTATCAATCAGGTCTCTACTGAGGGGTGTCCTGTCCATATCAACATAACCAAAGGGCATGTTCTCGATATCAAGACTTATTCCGTATCCAAAGACAACGAACATCAGCAGTGGCACCACAAAGGCGAGTATCAGATAGAGGTTGTTCCTGTATATCTCTTTAAACTCCTTTGTGATTATCGAGACCGTCCTTTTCACTGTCTTTCCCTCAGGAGGTGAAGGAATATCAGTTCAATTGGTGGAGGTATCCTCTTAAGAAACTTCAGGTCAATACCTTCTCCTTTAAGAACTCTCCTCAGTTCACTCTCTGTAAGGAACCTCCTGTAGATGAGATATCTCCTGCCAAAGGGGACAGCGGTGAGCCCCAACGAACGGAGTCGCTCGACAGGGAGTTCCCTGTCTGGAAACACCTCATAGACCTCGCCCTGTTTTGTGGTGAATTCCTCCCTTAGGGCATCAGGGGTATCTACCCTTATCATCCTTCCATTGTCCATTATTCCCACCCTGTCACAGAAGTCAGCCTCTATCAGATTATGGGTGGTGACCAGAACCGTCACCCCGATCTCCTTTGAGAGTCTTTTGATAAAATCCCAGAAGAGCCTCCTTGTGAGGGGGTCAACGCCTGCAGTAGGCTCATCAAGAAAGAGGACATCAGGCAGGTGCAAGATGGCACATCCCAAGGCAAGTCGCTGTTTTATCCCTGCTGGCAGTGTCTTAACCATTGAGTCTCTATACCTGTAGAGGTCCCCCAGGCCAAGTACCCACTCCATCCTCTGCCTGAGGAGTTCCCCCCTGATCCCGTAGATGCTACCGTAAAGCAGTATATTCTCCTTTACTGTGAGGTCTGAATAGAGGGAGAATATCTGAGACATGTAGCCGGTCCTGTATTTCAGAGGCCTGGAGCCCGGTTCCATTCCTGCCACCTCTATTTCACCCTTGTCGGGTCTTAGCAACCCCAGGATACACTTTATCAGGGTGGTCTTGCCAGCACCATTTGGTCCCAGCAGTCCAAAGACCTCTGAGGGCTTGATGAAAAGGTTGACATTGTCTACAGCCACAGAGCCTTTAAATGTCTTGGTGAGACCCTTCACTGATATACCACCACCCTCCCTCCTGGGGGACACCTCCGGCACTGGAAGGGCCTCCGGGGGGCCTGCACTGGTGAGTCTTCTCAGAAACGCCTCCTCCAGAGAAGACCCCTCTTCAGTCAGGAGTCTTTCTGGTGTGCCTGAGTAGAGGGGCTCCCCATGATGCATAAACAGCAGGTTGAAGCACCTTTCGGCCTCTTCCATATAGGAAGTGCCATAGAGGATGGTCGTGTTCCACCTCCTGCGGTAGAGGAGGAGTATATTCCAGAGTTGATGTCTGGACAGGGGATCGATCCCCGTAGTAGGCTCATCCAGTATCATTAACTCGGGTCGGCTGAGCAGGGCAGAGCATAATCCCAGTTTCTGCTTCATCCCTCCGGACAACTGAGATACTCTCTTATGTCTATGATCATGCAGACCGGTGGCAAGGAGGAGTTTTTCGCTCTCAGGGATGTATTCTTCTGGATCCAGTCCTCTCAGCGTGGCAATAAAGTGGAGATTTTCCTCAACTGTGAGGTCAGCATACAGGTTCTGACCAATCCCCTGGGGCATAAAACTGATAAGGGGTTTCAGCCTTTCTGCCTCCCTGAAGAGTTCCCGTCCCCTGTATCTGACACTCCCCTCGTAGGAGAGAATGCCTGAGCATATCTTCAGGAATGTACTCTTTCCCGCGCCGTCAGGGCCGATCACCCCTGTGATCTCTGCCTCAGGGATATCCATCTCGATTCCCTTCAGGACATAGTCCTTTTTATAGCGCTTCCTGAGGCCCCTTATAGCAAGTATTTCCTCTGCCATTAAGGTGAAAATATCACATCAACTGGCATCCCCTTCTTGAGCATCCTAGGTGGCTTGTGAAAGCATATCTTGGTCTCGAATACCTGCTTCACCCTCTCCTCTGATGTGTCGATCTCCTTCGGTGTGAATTCTGCCCTGTCTGAGATGTAGCAGATATAGCCCTCTATTGGTTTCTGAGGATGGGCATCGGTCAGCACCTGAACGACCTGATTGAGGTTAAACCTGCCGAGGTATTTCTCGGGCAGAAAGGTCTTTACATGTATTGATGAGGGCTCTATTATTACACCCACAGGTCCACCTGATGGGAGGAACTCCCCTGGTTCGGCTATCTTCCTGAGTATTATTCCGTCCACAGGGGCCTTGATGAAGGTCTTCTTTCTCCTCAGCCTTATTCTATCCAGTTGTTTATGGAGGATTTTAATACCCTTCTTCTTTGCCTCGATCTTTCTCTGGTACGCCTCTACCCTGAGACGGCCAGTTTCTGCCTTCTGCAGGAGGGCCTCGGCCTTTCTCACCGATGCCTCTGAGGCAGCAACCCTTGACAGACTCACCTGATAGGCCTTCTGCAGATCTTCAAATCTGTCCTGGGGTATAACCCCATCTTCTCTGAGCCTCTGAAACCTCTGGTACTGGCGGTGGAGCCTCTCACTCACTATTTCAGCCTCCTTTAAGGCCTCCTGTGAGGCCCTTAACGTCTCCTGGGCAACCTTTATCTCTGCCTCTACTGATCGCTTCAGGGCCTGCAGTTCACGCTCCATTGCCCTGAGTGCCTCCTCCTCTGTTGAGATCCGTCTGAGGATCTCCTCTTCTCTGATGGCGATTTCTGAGTCGTCAACCCTTGCAAGGGGCTGTCCCTTTTTTACCTCTACACCATCAGAGATATACACCTCTACGAGTCTGCCGGGTATCTCGGTACTAACCACCACCTCGTCAGCCTCCACCCTGCCAGTTACGATGAGAAGGGCCCCTTGATCCTTCTTTGCACTCTTCAGTATTACTAAAGTCACCACAAGGGCCACTGCTGTTACAAGTACAATAAGGCATGTCCTTCTCATAGTGGTTATTTTAACAAATGTCCTGAACCCCTTATGGAGAGATCAGGGCCTGTGTTGTTAGTTAATTATAATTCTTTAACAAGTATCTGGCACATTATCTGCAACAACTGAGACAAAGCAGGCAGGCCCTTATATATTCATCCGTGATATTTGGATATGCCTTTTTGATACCATCAAAACTTTCTCCTGCAGCAAGGAGATCAAGTATAATATGCACGGGTATTCTTGTGCCCTTTATACAGGGTTTTTCCACTACAGATTCTCTGGTCACTAACTATACGCTCAATAACTTTGTTCCTCCTAAAAAGCACCTCCTTTCATTCACAACTTTATTATATAGCACTACCTCAAACACTCTTTGCGTTCTCAAACCTGTTAAACGGTAGGTAAAAAGCAAAATTCAAAATGTGACCCGCATAACCCTAAATGCGATGGAGCCACCTTTTGTCACCGGTCACTTCAAAATCATCCACCTGGGGTCAGTTCAAAATCGTCCACCTATATCAGTCAGTTTTACCATTTCTTTCATCTGTTTT
>WGER01000031.1 GCA_015492645.1 Nitrospirota bacterium | reverse complement strand
GATTATCTATGATGCTACGGTTATATTCTGTGACCGTTTTATTGATAAGCGTTCAAGAACACATGACCAGATGGTGCAGGCAGCAAGGAGTGGGGTGCAGAATATTGCTGAAGGAAGCATGGCCTCTGCAACTTCAAAAAAGACTGAACTCAAACTCACTGGTGTGGCACGGGCAAGCCTTGAAGAACTATTGCTTGATTATAAGGCATTTCTGAGACAGAAGGGGCTGCGTATCTGGGACAAGGACTCCCCTGAGGCCCTTGAAGTGAGAAAGAAAAAGGTTTCGGACTTGTCGGACCTGTCAGACCTGTCGGATCCAGAAGTTTTTGCAAATACCATGATTTGCCTGATAAATCAGGCAAGTTATTTACTCAGGCGTCAGATTCAAAGCCTTGAAAATCAATTCCTGAAAGAAGGTGGTTTTACAGAGAGACTTTACCATGCCAGAAAAAAGGCAAGAAAGAGAAATAAAATATGATTACTGAATCCGCAATAGAACAGATGGCCCTGGAGGAACTTCAGGCCCTGGGCTGGCAGGTGGCCTTCGGGCCTGATATATCACCTATTGGCCCTCCCCCTGACCCTCTCTCAGGAGGAGAGGGAAAAACTAATCACCCTGACCTTCTTTCAGAGGGAGAGGGGATTGGCCCTTTTCCAGGAGGAGTTTTGTTTCAGGAGAGGGCGAGTTATGGGGAGGTGGTGCTTCCTGGAAGGCTCAGGGATGCCCTTTACAAAATTAATCCAGACCTGCCAGAGGAGGCCGTTGAAGAGGCAATCCGAAAGGTGCTTAAAGTAGAAAGCCCTGCCCTTATTGAAAACAACCGCAGGTTTCATCAGATGCTCACCGATGGGGTGGATGTTTCATGGATGGGGCCTGAGGGGGTAAGGCATGATAAGGTGTGGCTTATAGACCTGAAGGAGATTGAAAATAATGACTTTCTGGCTGTAAACCAGTTTACCGTGGTAGAGAACAAAAACCAGCGGAGGCCAGATATAGTGCTATTTATAAATGGCCTTCCCCTGGTGGTTATTGAACTCAAAAACCCCTCAGACGAAAGGGCCACCCTGAAGCAGGCATTCAACCAACTTCAAACATACAAAAGGGAGATTCCAACCCTCTTTAATTACAATGAGATACTGGTTGTCTCTGATGGTATGCAGGCAAGGTTTGGCACCATCACATCTGGATGGGACCGTTTCATGCCCTGGCGGACCATTACAGGCAAGGACCTCTACCATGAGCCTGGCAATGATGCTCAGACAGAGGGCATCATTCAGCCTGGACTTAAGACCCTTATAAGGGGTCTCTTTGAGCCAGAGAGGTTTATTGACTATGTGCTGAACTTCATCACCTTTGAGGAAGAGGGCGAGGGCACTAAGGGAATAGTAAAAAAGGCAGCAGGCTATCATCAATACCATGCGGTAAATATTGCCCTTGAGTGCACCTTACTTGCCTGTGGAATCAAGACAGACTCACCCTTTATTTACGCAGGCTTTACTGAGGCAGAGGAAAGAGACCCCTTTAAGATAGAAGAACCAACGGCCTCTTATGGGAGGCAGACAGGAGACAGAAGGATCGGTGTGGTCTGGCACACCCAGGGCTCTGGAAAGAGCCTGTCTATGGTCTTTTATGCAAGTAAGGTAATCCGCCATCCTGCGATGGAAAATCCCACCATTGTAGTCATCACCGACCGCAACGACCTTGACAACCAATTATATGCAACCTTTTCTGGAAACTGGCAGATACTCCGTCAGAGACCTGTGCAGGCAGAAAGCAGGGCACATCTCAGGGAGTTGCTGCAGGTGGCCTCTGGTGGGGTCATATTCACCACAATCCAGAAGTTCTTTCCTGACAAAAAGGGCGACACCTATCCAACCCTTTCTGAGAGACGAAACATCGTGGTTATTGCTGACGAAGCACACAGGAGCCAGTATGACTTTATTGATGGCTTTGCCCGACACATCCGTGATGCCCTTCCGAATGCCTCATTTATAGGCTTCACAGGCACACCCATTGAAAAGGAGGACAGAAACACCCGAGCAGTCTTTGGAGACTACATCTCTATCTATGACATCCAGCGGGCAGTGGAAGATGGAGCCACTGTGCCCATTTACTATGAGAGCAGACTGGCAAAGATAGAACTTGATGAGTCTGAAAAGCCAAGGCTTGATGAGGAATTTGAGGAAATCACCGAGGCAGAGGAGGATGAGGTCTTAAAGAACAAAATAAAGACCAAATGGGCATCCCTTGAGGCACTGGTGGGAGCAGAAAAGCGGGTCAAACTGGTGGCACAGGACATCGTTGAGCATTTTGCAGAGAGACAGAAGGCCCTTTATGGGAAGGGTATGATCGTCTGTATGAGCAGGCGGATATGTGTGGATATGTATAATGCTATCGTCAGTTTAAGACCAGACTGGCACAGTGAGGACGACAGTAAGGGAAAGATAAAGGTGGTGATGACAGGCTCTGCCTCAGACCCTCCAGAGTGGCAACCCCATATCAGGAACAAGGAGCGCCGTGATTTTCTTGCCCGAAGGTTCAAGGACCCTGATGATGAGTTACAACTGGTTATAGTAAGAGATATGTGGCTTACGGGCTTTGATGTGCCCTGCCTGCACACAATGTACATAGACAAACCCATGAGCGGGCATAATCTTATGCAGACCATTGCAAGGGTAAACAGGGTCTTCAGGGACAAGCCAGGCGGTCTTGTGGTGGACTATCTGGGGATTGCAGACTCTCTTAAAAAGGCCCTTTCGGTTTATGCAGAAAGCGGAGGCAGGGGCAGGGCAGCCATTGACCAGGCAGAGGCAGTGGCTGTGATGAAAGAAAAATACGAGGTGGTTCAGGGTATTCTCCATGGGTTTGACTATCACTCCCTGTTAAGGGCAGATACCGCCTCAAGGATGCAGGGCATAGCAGATGCCATGGAGTTTATCCTGAGCCAACCTGATGGGAAAAGGCGATATCTTCAGGCAGTGGCGGCGCTTTCAAAGGCATTTGCCCTTGCAGTGCCCCATGAGGAGGCCCTTGCAATAAGGGATGAGGTGGGGCTTTTCCAGGAGATCAGGGCGGCACTACTGAAAGCAACGGTAAGCAAGACGGAACGCACGCCTGAAGATATTGAGACGGCAGTTCAGCAACTGGTTTCAAGGGCGATTGCTGGTCATGAGGTGGTGGACATCTTTAAGGCTGCTGGGGTGGACAAGCCTGACATTTCTATACTTTCAGATGAGTTTCTGGCAGAGGTAAGGGCAATACCACAGAAGAACTTAGCAGTGGAGGCCTTGAGAAAACTACTAAAGGATGAAATAAGGGTCAGATTAAAGAAGAATGTGGTCCAGTCAAGGGCATTTTCTGAGATGCTTGAAGAGACAATCAAGAAATATCACAACCGTGCCATTGCAGCAGCACAGGTTATTGAGGAATTGATAGCCCTTGCCAGGCAGATGCAGGAGGCACAAAGAAGGGGAGAAAAACTGGGTCTTTCTGAGGACGAGGCCGCCTTCTACGATGCCCTGGCAGCAAATGAGAGTGCAGTAGAAGTGCTCGGGGATGAGACATTAAAGATAATTGCCCAGGAACTCGTGGAGCGGGTCCGCAGGAGTGTGACCATAGACTGGAACAAAAGGGAGAACACAAGGGCACAGTTACGGGTGATGGTAAAGCGTATACTCAGAAAATACAGCTATCCACCTGACAAGCAGGAGCAGGCCACAGAACTGGTGCTGGAGCAGACAGAGGTACTATGCAGTGAGTGGATTACTTGACAGAAACTACATCTCCTCAAAACAAGTTAATACAGGACAGTATGCCTCAAGCGATTTATAGTCAGATATTGTAGGAGACTAACCTGTTCAGCAAGACAAGATTAAACTGCGTCAGTCCAGAATTTATGATAGTAAAAGGCCTTTTTCAAAGGTATCCGGAAGGTTTCGGGAAAATTACAGATTCCTCAACTCTGCCACACAAAACCTCTGATTTTGTGTGGAGCTATGTCGCTTACGATATCTTTAATGCAAACTTAATAGACAAATCCGGGAAGTTGCTGAATATGGCATTGTAACATCCTTTATTTTTATAATTAACCATGAGAGTGTCTGTTAAAAGACTCATCCCCAAAAGGAGGGAAGTGACGCCGCAACTGGTCCTCCCGTTTCACCGTTTCTTCAAGAACGAGGCCTCAAGTAGCATCCTGCTTATTGTGGCCACAGTCGTGGCGATTGTGTGGGCAAATTCACCTGCTGGAGAGACCTATACCCACTTCTGGGAGACTCGCCTTTCGATCAGTCTTGGAGACCTCAGCATCAGTTTGAGCCTGAGGGAATGGATAAATGAGGCGATAATGTGTTTCTTCTTTTTCGTGGTGGGGCTGGAGATAAAGAGAGAAGTCCTTGTGGGAGAGTTGTCTACAAGAAAGAAGGCCCTCCTGCCCGTCAGCGCAGCCCTGGGTGGCATGATACTGCCTGCCCTCATCTACTACTCCCTGAACTTCGGAAGAGAGACCTCTGGAGGGTGGGGAATACCGATGGCTACAGATATCGCTTTTGCACTGGGAATACTCTACATCCTTGGACAGAGGGTACCCGCAGGACTGAGGGTTTTTCTGTCCGCCTTTGCGATTGCAGACGATATGGGCGCTGTCCTGGTTATAGCCCTCTTCTACACCGAGCAGATAGCCGTGGACTATCTCCTTCTGAGCATCCTCATACTCGCTGTGATAGGTGTTGCCAGTTACTTCTGGGTGAGGAGTACCCTCTTTTATACATTAATGGGTATTCTGCTCTGGTTCGCTGTGCTGGGCTCAGGTGTCCACTCCACGGTGGCGGGCATACTGGTGGCCTTCTTTATTCCTGCCAGAGGCAAGTACAATACAGACAGGTTCCTGGAAGAAGTGGGCTACTATCTGAGCAGGTTTCAATGTCCACCCAACGGATGTGGTGAGTCTATCCTGCTGAATCAGGAGCACCTGAATGCGGTCCAATCAATAGAGGTGGCCTGTCATCATGTGGAGACTCCTCTACAGAGACTGGAACATGCCCTCCATCCATGGGTGGCCTTCCTGGTAATACCACTCTTTGCGCTTGCCAACGGAGGGGTCTCCTTAGAAGGGGTGAGTCTGTCCCGTCTCATTGACTCAAGAGTGGAGATGGGAATAATACTCGGACTCCTTGTAGGCAAGCCGGTGGGGATAACCTTCTTTACGTGGCTTGCTGTGAAGACAGGCTTGTCAGAACTACCCTATAAGGTGAGATGGGGGCATATCCTTGGTGCTGCGGTGCTGGGTGGGATCGGATTCACCATGTCTCTCTTCATCGCCACCCTTTCATTCAAGGAATATAACCTTGTTGAGGAGGCAAAATTCGGGATCCTCACGGCCTCTCTCCTGTCAGGTATATTGGGCATCTCGATCCTCTATCTTCTCTCAAAAAACTCCAGATAACCCCAGAGTTACAAAATTATTGTTTTTGACCGAAAGTCAATCAACAAAAATCTCCGGGGGATGGGCCCTACCTCAGGTGACATTTGAAGAAGGATGTTCAGGAAGCGGTAACACTGATCTGTCCCAAAAGGCACTCCAGGGGGGGAGGGGTTGTCCTCTTCTGGACAGAATCCTCTCTTCGGTCCTGAAAAAGATACCCTTGGTGTTGGTATGTCTTTTGCTTAATTATTTCAGGCTACTTGGTAGCCAAAAACAAAAATGGGAGGTAAGAGGCGATGAGACACAGGTTAGTAACAGTCCTGGTGGCTGTGGTCTTCGTTCTCGGTTCTTTTGGTACCCTTTTAGCGGCTCAATGGGCCAATCCACAGTTGCTCCTGAGTGCAGAAGAACTGAAGGACAAGATAGGCAAGCCTGACTGGGTCGTGGTGGACTGCCGGGACCTCAAGAAGTATCTCCAGGGACATATCCCTGGTGCCATCAGCCTGGGCAATAGGTGTAAGAAGGTCCTGAGGGACCCAACATCAAGGGTCTGGCGGGATGTGAGCAAGTACGAGAAACTCTTCAGTAAGGTCGGGATCAGTAATGACACACATGTGGTCTTTTATTATGGTGATCTGAAGGACCTGCCTGATGCGACCGTGGGGTTCTGGGTGATGGAGTATCTCGGCCATGACAAGGTCCATGTCCTGAATGGCGGGATAGAGGCATGGCGTAAGGCTGGATACAGGCTTACAAAGGAGATCACAAAGCCCAAACCTGCAACCTTTAAGGTCAAAAAGATCAGAAACAGCATCTATGCAGAGACCTCTGAGATACTGGACATTGCCCTCGGGAAGAAGAAGGGGGTACAGTTGATTGACTCCAGGACACATAAGGAGTTCATCGGTAAGGACTGCAGGGCCCTCAGATGTGGTCATGTGCCCAATGTAACGATTAATGTCTCTCACCTTGATACCCTACCAAAGAAGAAGGATCCAAAGACAGGAAAACCAAAACCCATACCTGTACTTGATCCTGATGTGGTCTCCAAGGCATTTGCCAAACTCGACAAGAACAAAAGGACCATCGCCTACTGCCAGACAGGTACCCGTTCAACACTCACATACTTCCAACTGAGGCTGCTCGGTTTCAAGGACCCCGCCAACTGGGATGAATCATGGAGGGTCTGGGGTTCAGCCCTTGAGAACTTCCCGATAGAGGCACCTAATGGTCCACAGTACTACAACTTTGCAAAGGTGAACAAGACCCTGAAGAAACTCAAGAAGAAGGTGGAAAAACTGGAGAAGCAACTGAAGGGAAAAAAGAAGTAAAAAAGTAGGGGTGTGGAGGGGGTGACCTCCTCCACACCTGATAAAAATGACATTAAAAACATAAAAATGGAGATTTCAGGAAAGACACGAGTGGCAGAACTCCTGAGGGAGTATCCAGAATTGATGGATTACTTCCTTTCACTTGGCCTCTGCGGTTGTGAGTATGGCCACGATTCCTCCTACCAATGGCCCCTGATAAAGGTGTCAAAGGAGAAGAAGATCCCTCTCGAGGAACTCATATCACAGATAAAGGAAAGGCTGCCTTGAAGGTATCAGTAATCATTCCTAACAGAAATGGGTCAAAAACTATTGGTGCACTTCTTGATGCACTGACCGGAGACGAGAACCTCGAGGTGGTGGTAGTGGATGACGCCTCTGAAGATCGATCTATTGAGGTGATTTCTACCTACAGGTGTAAATTAATAGGTCTGAAGAGACAGAGGGGTGCCTCATATTGTAGAAACCTCGGGGCAGGGTATTCAAGAGGGGATATCCTCTTCTTTACTGATGCTGACTGCCTTGTTGAGCCAGAGACAGTCCTCAAAGGTGCGGAGATGCTCCGGAGCCTCGGCAGGGGTGTAATCCTGGGGGGAACCTATACCCCACTGCCTCAGGACAGGGGTCTCTTTTCTGTCTTCCAGAGCCTCTTCATTTATTACTCTGAAATAAAGAGGGCCCAAGAGCCAGACTACATTGCAACCCATGCCCTCTTTATTCATAGAGAAGACTTTCTGAAACTTGGAGGATTCAGGGATGACCTCTTTCCTATACTTGAGGACGTGGAATTCAGCCACAGGGCGAGAAAATCTGGATTCAACCTCATCCTTGAGCCTGCACTACAGGTGAGGCACTATTTTGGATATGACCTTTTAAAAAGTATGAGGAATGCAGTGAGAAAGTCACACTACTGGAGTATATACTCCCTTCAGAGGGGAGACCTCCTGGTGGACTCAGGTACCGCCTCCCATGAGTTAAAGGCGGTATCTGCAGGATGGGCCCTTTCTCTGGCAACCACCATAGCAGGTATGGTAAACCCAACCTGCCTGCTGATTCCTTTGTTACTGTTTCTACTCTGTCTATTCATAAGCAGGCATCTCCTGAGGACCTTTTTCAGGGAAGGAGGCATGAGGGTTCTCCTGACAGCAGGTCTGTACTTCCTCTTTGTGTATCCCCTGCCCGTCTTAGTTGGCGGGTTATCGGGTCTTTTCAGGTATATGTATTACAGGTTAACAGGCAACCCCATCAGGGTGGCAAGATGGGTTACCTGAGACACTTTCCTGCTCTGCTGCTGAAGAGAAGACCTCTCCATCTCACCTACTTTGTTACCTCAAGGTGTAATGCCAGGTGCGGTTTCTGTTTCTATAAGACCAACGGGTCATCGGAGGAACTCAGCCTGGAAGAGATCGAAAGGATTGCAGGTGGGACACCACGCCTCCTCTGGTTTGCCCTCTCAGGAGGTGAAGTCTCTCTCAGGGACGATCTTCCAGACATATGCAGGGTCTTCTACAGGCATACAAAGCCGGCATTCATCCTTCTCTCCACTAATGGCCTCATGCCTGAAAGGCTGGCAGGGTTCACTGAAGAGATTGCCAGGACCTGCAGAGAATCCGTTGTGGTGGTAAAGGTCTCTCTGGATGCCATAGGAGAGGAACACGACAGCCTCAGGGGTGTGAAAGGAGCCTTTGAAAAGGCGTTGAAGACGGTATCTCTTTTAGGCAGGTTGAAGAGGTACAGCCCTAACCTCAGGTTGGGGATAAATACTGTTCTTTTGTCAGAAAATATAACGGAGATAGGGCAGGTTATTGAGTTTGTTAACTCTCTGCCTGATGTGGAGGTCCATACCCTTTCGTTGGTAAGAGGGCGGGCCTTTCAAGAGATGGGAATCGGGCCTGATGAGTATCGCCGGGCGATGGATCTCCTCCGAGAGAAGTCCCTTAAGCAGTGTTACGGGTTTTCTGGTGGTGCCCTGAAGGCAGCTCAGGACAGGCTCCGGGAGAGGTTCATCGAGAGGGTGATCAGGGGGAAGCCCTTACCTGTGAGTTGCACGGCAGGCAGACTCAGTGTGGTGATCACAGAGGATGCCGATGTCTTTCCCTGTGAGGCCTTTCATCTGAAACTTGGGAACCTGAGGGCAGAGAACTTCGATCTCTCAGGAGTGTTGAGGACATCTCTCACCAGGGACATCCTCCAGAAACTCGGCAAATGCGAGTGTACCCATGAGTGTAATCTCATGATGAATATCCTTTCTACGCCTCTCTGCTATCCCCTCCTGCTGAAGGAGTATCTGCACCTTAAGAGAGCCTGGAAAGGGGATCGGAGAGTCCCTTCAACGGAGGCCCTCTCTCCTCATGAGTGCCAGGGGGTCGGAAAAGAGGCCGAGCAGGCTTTGAAGTCCCCTTATTGAGGCCCTCAGGTCATTGAGGTTTCTTATCATGAGAAGCCTCCTCAGGAGGTACCTGGGCCTGCTGTAGAACCTCCTGAAGGCATACTGCCTGAGTCTGAACATCTCCTCCCGTGTAAGGCTATTGGGTACAAAGGCCGCTCCCTGATAGGTGTAGTCCTGGAGGTTTTCCGATAGACTGCCAAATTCACTTGCCCTTTCATAGAGTTCTGTACCAGGGAATGGTGTGAGACAGTGAAAGTTCACAATATCCGGGTCAATCTCGCAGGCAAACTCTACTGTACGGAGTATATCTTCCCTGGTCTGTCCAGGGATACCTATCAGAAAGGGCACATGAACCACCAGGCCCTCCTCTTTGGCCATCCTTACAGCCCTCTTTATCTGTTCCACAGTGATACCCTTTCGGAGGGCATTGAGATTACGTTGCACGCCGCTCTCACCACCTATAAGCACTGCCCAGCAGCCTGCATCACGAAAGGCCCGTATGAGTTCTCTGTCCACCTGGTGGGCACAGAGTGAGCAGAACCATGTGAAGTCCAGCCTTTCAGCCTTCATTCTCCGGGCGAGTTCCAATGCCCTCTGCCGGTCGTGCGCAAAGGAATCGTCAATGAACTTTATCTCCCTGTAGCCCTGGGTCTTCAGGAGTTTTAATTCATCAATCACATTATCAATACTCCTGTATCGGACCCTCCTTCTGGGGTCCATCTGGAAGCAGAATATACACCTCCGGTTACACCCCCTTGAGGTGATCACCACTGCTACGGGTTTTCGTCTGTATGTGGCAGGAGGTGGCAGATACCGTTCGGGCTCTCCCAGGAGATGCCTTGCAGGCAGTGGCAGTGAGTCCAGATCCTCCGGAAGTTCTGCAGGGGGGTTCTCGACGATCCCATCTGCATGTCTCCAGATCAGGCCCTTTACCCTATGGAGGTCTCTGTCTTCCTCAAGACACCTGGAGAGCATTGCCATAGGATACTCGGCCTCACCGCAGACAACCGCATCCAAGGCATCAGACTCCTCAAGACACCTCCTTCCTGCTGCGGTTGGGTACGGACCTCCGACCACGATAAAGGCATCTCTGAAATGTACTCTGAGCAGGGATGCCATACCTCTGGCACCTGGCCAGCCGAAGGTGGTGCTGTAGAGGCCGATGAGGTGGGGGCGGAAGTCTAAGAGGTGCTTCAATATCTCCTCCTCTGTCATAAAGGCGCCGTTTAAGAAGACGACCTCATGCCCCTCCCTCTCAAGCATCGCCGCCACATAGAGGGTCCCCAGAGGCTGCCAGTAGTTTATCTGACTACGGGAGGTCTTCTGGGGAAATATCTCCTCAGGCCGCCAGGAGGGAATGACCAGGGCGCACCTCATCCCTTATACCTCCCATCACCATTTCTGCTGCAAGTATCCCCTGATGGATCGCCTCATCCATGTTCAGATAGGCAAATCCTCCTGTCCTGCCTGCAAGGACGAGATTCTCAAAGGCCTGGAGTTTCTCCTTCACCTTCATCAGTTTTTCCTCATAGCCCCTCTCAAAGAGGGGGTAAGCATGGGGAACTCTCACCACAACACCGTCCAGAAGGTGCACACCTCTGGATAGTCCCATCTCAGAGAGGTAATGCCATGTAATCTGGACGAGTCTGTCATTTGTGGATGCCCAGAGTTGATCACCTCTGCTACAGAAGTACTCCACGACCAGATGGGTATACCCCTGAGGGGCCATCAAAGGACTCCAGTTCTTCGGTTCGTGAATCCTCCCGAAGGGGATCTCTCTGTCAGGTATGTACAGCCATGTGAGGTCAGTCAGTCTTTCTTTATCCAGAAAGAGCACCACCAGCAGGAGGTCTCTGTATCTCAGGGATGGTCCCTCAATGGTTATGGGGGGGTCAAGCGTTTTAAGGAGAACATCGAGCGGGATCGTTGAGATGTAGTGGTCAGCCCTGATCTCCAGTGGACCGTCTCTGCCAATTAGAAGGGCACTTTCTATCCTTCTGCCAGAATGTCTCAGACTGACGAGCCCTGTATTGGTCAGCACAGCACCACCCCTTCTGGTGATCTCCCCCTGGAGGGCCTCTGCTATCATGCCTATACCCCTTTCTGGATAGAGGAACTCATCGAGGAAGGTTCTTCTGTCCACCTTCTTCCACATTGACCTTACCGCGTCCAGGAGGTTAATACCCTGTATCCTCTTTGATATCCAGTGCCTGCTGATCTGGTCAGCCTTTAATCCCCAGACCTTCTCTGTATAGTCCTTGAAATAGAGGTTATAAAGCCTCCTGCCGAAGTTTGAGACCACCCACTCCTCAAGGCCTTCGGGTGTAGCACCCGAGAGTTTATAGTACAACCTGTGCCAGAGATAATCGAGGCCGATCATGACCCCCTCTTTCACCCCAACACCCCTTAATGCAGAGGCAGCCCTGAGGGGATAGTCCACATACCTGCCATTGAGGAGTATCTGACTCCGCCTTTTTACCCTCAGCAGTTTTCCCTTCAGGAGGCCCTCTACAAGAGCCTGTACCTCAGGTAGGTGGGTATGGAACCTGTGGCCTCCAAGGTCAAAAGAGAAGGGGCCATGTCTGAGTGTCTGGGAGAGACCCCCGACCCGGGGCTGTCTCTCCACCAAAGTGACAAACTCACCCATTGTTGTCAGTCTGTGGGCCGCGGCAAGACCTGCAAGGCCTCCGCCAAGGATCAGTTTCATTTCGCAACCAGTACTGATCTATTAGAGTTGTTCACCACCTCTCTGCTCACACTCCCGATAAAGAGCCCTTTGAGCCTTTTCCCTCTCGAACCGATTGCAATGAGGTCAACATCCTCCTCCTCTGCGGTATTAAGGATCTCCTCTGCCGGATGTCCCATCTTCACCAGTGCCCTGACATTGGATAACCCTGCATCCTTGAGTCTTTCAGTAAAGAACTGGAGTATCTTCTCTGCCCTCCTGTCCATCTCCTCCTTTCGAGGTGTATCCTTTACCGCCTCCTTAAGTTCCTTCATCTCTGATTCGCTCAGCAAAAGGTCATCAAGCACAGAGGGACCCTCTATCTTCTCCACATAAAGGAGGACCACTTCAGGGTTTACAGAACTGAAGACCCTGCCCATCACATCGATCACCCTCAATGAACCCTTAGAATCGTCTACAGCACATAGCACCTTCATATAATGCCTCCCTCCTCTATTCTTCTGTGCTCTGGAGTTCCTGGAAGAACTTCTGCATCTCCTCTGAGAGCCCTTCCACGCCTTCCAGTTCACTGCCTCCACCATAGCCTGCTGCCTCTACCGCCTCAAAATACCCAGGCTCTGTCCCGGTGCGAGCAGAGATGGTGTAACCAAGGGTGAACCCTCCAAACCATACAAGTACTGCTATCAACAACCAGTATATTGTCTTCTGACCCTTCTGTTCACTCTGATTCACCACCGCCTCCTTCCTCTAATATCTGCTGATACTGTTTCATCAGTTCCTCTTCACTCACACCCTGCTGCACCGCCTGCCCCTTCCCGAATCCTACCTCCATAAATGGTGGCACCGCATAGCCTATCATGAACCCGATAAACCCTGCCACAATTATCACCACTATCCAGAAATGGATCTTTGCCATAGGACCTCCTTAACTCTTTCTGATTCTGAAAGTGAAGACACCGCCTTCCATCTTCTTCTCAACGATCTCGTTCCCGTTGGACTCACACATCGCAGAGATAGACTCAGAGGAGGAGGGGTTATCAAATACCACCTCAAGTATGTCCCCGCTGCGGAGTTTCTCAAGGGCCTTCTTTGTATAGATCTGCGGATGGGGACATACATACCCCTTCACATCCAGCATATAGAGTCCTTCTCCTTTCTTCTCAAATTTCATTGCCATGGTCTATACCTCCTGTTAAGAGTTTTTTAAGGGCAACAGCCCATTCTACAATTCAAACTCCAGTTCTGCCATCTCCTTGGCCATCTTTCTCTCGGTCCACCAGTTGAAGAACTTCACACCCACAAAGGCACCACCTATCATTCCAATGCCAAAGAGCCAGCCCGAGGGGTCTCCATTTGCGGCCCTCACAAAGAAGCCACCCACATTACAACCGAGACCGAGCCTTGAACCAATACCCATAAAGAAACCACCAATAATCGCCCAGGTGGCCAGTTCCCTCGTCGGTTTTTTGAACTTGAACTCATTCTGCAGGAGTGCCATAACTGCAGAGCCTCCAATGAGGGCCACTGACATCCAGTCTGCCGGATTGAATGCTGGATTCGGGATCCCGTTCACCCACCCGAAGAAGATGTTGTCCATAAAGTTTATCCCGGTCAGTTTATGGAGTGTCCACCCAACCCACTGGGCCTCCTGGGTGGTGACATACCAGTAACCAGGGTCAAAGACCGTGCCCTTGGCTGAGAGCCCATAGTCAAATCCGAGTCTTGCCAGTAGAGTCCCTGCATTCTTAACCCCGAACTTCATCCTCAGACCCTCAATCACAAACATCTGGAGTCCACAGGCTATACCCAGGAAGAGTCCTGCGATGGCTGTCCTCTTTGAGGATGTGACCATCCCCCAGAACCCGTTCAGATGGTCTGAAAAGGTCACTGTACCCTTGCTCTCCATAGCCCTCTTCACCACGTTCTTCCTTACCCAGACCGAGTAGACCCAGATGAGCAGAACTGTTGCAGGCAATACCACTCCAACGAAGAAGTTGCCCAAAAAGGCCCCTGCTATTGAGTCAGTCTTCATACCCAGCATCTCGGCAAACCTGAGGGTTGGCTGGTTCCAGACATACCCTGCCAGGTACTGATCTACCCATCCATCAGTAACATTGATAGAAGGGGGCAGACCCTTCTGGGCTGCTGAGAGCCTCCATGATTCAGGAACGAGTTTATTGAACCATCCGCCGATATCAACAAATATTGCCTGAGTAACGCTGATAGATAGGATAACCATGAGCGCAACCCCATTACCCTCACCCGTCTTGTACAGAGATCCAGAGGCGCATCCACCTGCAAAGACCATCCCGATCCCGAAAAACAGTCCTGCAATCACTGCATGGATGCTTGTAGGCGCAGGATGAAAGGTGCTCCACCCTGTGGCATTCACAAAGGCGGAGGTGAATGCAAAGAGCATAGTGGCTATCACTATACCAACCACCATCCTCGGCACACCCACTGCAAAGAGGTCCCTGAAGGCAGAGGCAAAACAGAACCTGCCGTACTGCAGACACATACCATAGATAAACCCGAACCAGAGATATGCCTGTAGATACACGTAGTACTCGTGGAAACCGTAGGAGACCAGACTCACAAGCACAAAGAATCCCACTATTATCAGGGCCCAGACCTTGTTCTTTCTTGGAATCTCTTGCACCTCGTTACCTCCCTTCGATATATTTTCCAGACCCACAACAAGGTCTCTTTGCTTCTATAGCAAAGACCGTGCCTGTTAACATATGGAAAAAATCAAGGTATTAAAGATCACACCTGTGCCAAAAAGGACATCACCTTTCAGGGCCTGTTCCTTTCAGCACATCCCTTCACCCCCACAATACTCCTGTAACGGAAAAAGGGGAGCGATCTCTGAAATGTCCTCTCAAACCCCTCTGAGGATGGCAACTCAGAGGCTATCACGACCTGGGAGCCACCTGACCTGTCTCTATTTTCAGGGTAAAAAGGTGGACTCTTTATCAACCATGTAAAGACAAGGGGATGGTATCCTTCAGTCTGTTTGACCTCCCAACCGGTTACAGAGATGATCTCTCCCCTGTAATAGAGGTCAAAGAGGGCGACCAGTGGTGCCGTGTTACCACCTGAGCCGGTCTGGGGACGACTAACTACATGAACACTCCTGCAACCATTCCTGTGGAGGTAGTCTGCTGCATCTGTCAGGTTCTGTGAACTCGCCATCCTTAAGAATGGGACATAGAGAAAGAGGGCGATTGACAGAGAGGTGAGCATACCTGTTGCCAGGGCCTGCCTCCTCAGTCTGTCAGAACCCAGACTCCAGAGGCCATACCCTGCCAGCAGAGAGACCAGGGGAAGCAGTGGAAGTATATACCTGCTCCTGTGGATACAGAGGAATAACAGGAGTCCGGCTGAAGGGATGAGCAGCAGAATATCTCTCCTTCTTATGCCTTTAAGAAGGGCATAAAATAACATAAGACTGAAGAGGGGATGAATTTGAAAGAAGAGGGTGCCGAGGCTGAACTCCTTCCATCTGGAGAGTCCGTGCCTCTGAAAGCCGGAAAGGAGAAATATCTGGTCCTTAAAGACCTGGTATTTTGCACCGATCATGAGACCCAATATAAGGAGAGACAGACACAGGATTGATGTTGCCCTTTTCAGGATGCTGGAGTCCCTGAATCTTATATATAGGACCAGTATGGTTATGGGGTATATGAGTAATGAAAAGAGCCAGACCGAGTACTTTGTGAGCAGACTGGCTGAAATACATACCCCTGAATACAGGAGAGTTGACTTATCAGACCTCCTCAGGGCATGGATAAAAAGATACAGGGAGAAAGTGAACAGGGCCATACTCCCCAGGTCAACGAGCATCAGGGGTAATTGAATGAGCAGATAATAAGAGAACAGGAGCATAAGGGATGAATAAACTCCAACCCTCTCTGACCATAGATTTGCCCCTATCCCATACAGACAGCAGAGTGTCAAGACAAGCAGGGAGATGTTTATCAGTAGAACCCCAACCGGGCCCTCACCGAAGACCTTAAAGGACACCCCATAAAACGCCGGGATCAGAGGGAGATCTGTCCATGCATCGAGGCCCTCACCCCAGTCCCTCAGATACTCCCACAATCCATATAGACTCAGATACTTGGCCTGTATAAAGTATCGCGAAGAATCTATAATCACCTGAGGCACCCTGGACAGGGGAATCACCAGCGCTATTGCAAGCAGAATGAGAAGGTATCTGCCCTTACTGATAGGGGAGGAGCCCCTTAGAGGCATGCGGGGCTCCAAGATCTCAAAGACAAGGGGCAGTAATCCCGCAGATATAAAGATTATATAGAGCCTCCAGGGGCCTTCTATAACTGTAATCCAGTTCCAGTTTACCAGCGTATTACTGTCAAATTTCCTGAATAAGAAATAGGAGAATCCTACAGCACAGTTAAAGAGGAAGAGCAAAAGAAAGGCCCCAGAGGGGTCCGCGACTCTCCGGGGCTGACTACCGGTGTCTCTTTCTTCCTTCAAAGTACGATAACTCTGTCTGCATCATGAATCATCTGGGCATTGTTGTATTGACTTCCACAGATAACCTCTTCAGGTATCCCCTCCTTACTCACCCCGAGGACCTTTGTACTCAGATCACAGAAACTCATCTGGACCCCTTTCAACTTGCACAGATTTTTGAATGAATCATCTGAAAAGAGCCTCGTCCCTTCGTCCATCGCAAATATTATGACCTCATGTCCTCTCTGTACAGCAGCCCTTGTGATGCCGAGGACCGCATCAAGATGCCTGTCCGTGTTAACCAATATACCCAGTTTCATTAATATCCTCCTCCTTCCTTTATTAAGATCACCAGGCTATAACTCTGTCAGCATCTTCTATATCTGTCAGGATCGCTTCATAGTCTCTGTCAGTGGCGAGGTTCACTGTCTTCGTCTGGTTGCCCTCCGACTGAATCTGTATGATCCTTCTTACCGTCTCATCAGGTTCTTCTCTCAAGATATAGAGAATCTTCATTATAGACCTCCTTTAATAGGGAATTACATGGTCATACTGAAGGAGATTCTTTGCTATCTCCTCGGTTGAAAGGAACTGCATGTCAGCATTCTCCTTGCAATTTGTGTAAAGGGCCATTCCCATCTCTTTCATCGTCTCCAGGTTTAACAGATTCTGCTCGGTCTCTTCCACCTTCCTGTCAAGGACATAGACATCGATCTGGTCATCCATAAGGGTGAGGCCTACTGCCATTCTGAGAGCCTCTGATTGTCTCTGTCTTACAACTACAGCCACCTTCTTCATCTTTTACCTCCTTCGGGTCTCAGGACCCTTAATGGTATTAGGGTATTTTAATAAAAAAGTGATCAAACCCGTAAGACGGGTTTGATCAAAGTGAGAAGAGGGGAGGGGTACTAATCCTAAAGCAAGAAACATGCCAGATAGAACCTTGAAAAACTGTGAGAGAGACGCTTAGAGAGTGTCCCATTAGGGACAGCAAGGGATGTTGAATGGACCTATATGGACAGAGAGGTCAATTACTCTTTCTGTCCTCTACCCTTTTCAGCAGATACTCAACCCAATCAGTGAGGCCCTCACCGGTCTTACAGGAAACCGCAAAGACCCTTAATGAAGGATTCACCCTTAGTGCATTTGATCTGATGCTGTCAAGGTCAGAGTCCAGATGTGGCAGGAGATCGATCTTGTTGATCACAAGGACCTCTGATTCCTGAAACATGAGGGGGTACTTCAGTGGTTTGTCATCACCTTCTGCCACACTGAGTATCATCGCCTTCATATCCTCCCCCACATGGAACTCTGCAGGACAGACCAGGTTGCCCACATTCTCTATAAAGAGAAGTCTGATTTCTGAGAGAGGCAACTCAGAGAGGACGCTATTGATCATATTGGCATCGAGGTGACAGGCCCCATCGGTATTGATCTGAACAACGGGCACCCCGAGGGCACCGATCCTCTCTGCATCTGTAGTGCCTGTAATGTCTCCCTCTATTACTCCTACAGGGACTCTCTCTTTGAGCATCTCTATAGTCCTCAGCAGCAGTGTGGTCTTGCCTGCACCGGGTGCGCTCATAAGATTCACCACAAAATTACCGTGCCTCTGAAAGACCTCTCTGTTCTGTTCTGCTATCCTCTCATTCGCCTCGAGTATCCTGTTTACAACCCTGATCTTCATTCTGCCTCTATCTCAACTATCTCCAGCTCCCTCCCCCTGGTGATCCTGAACTCTGGTGAGTTACAGCAGGGTGAGACAAAGATATAACCCTTAAATCTGAAGACCTCACCACATTCCCCACAGACCCCCTCTGGCTGGACCTCTATACACTGAAGGAGGGCATTGGCTGCAGGGGTATCCTCCTTCAGTGCATCAAAGGCGAAGACAAGGGCATCCTTTAATACTCCTGCATTTGTCCCCACCCTGATGGTGACGGTTTTAATCTTCTCACATCCTGCCTTTTTCGCCTCGTCAACCGCGATGTTTATGATAGACTGGGCCAATGATGCCTCGTGCATCCGGCTACTGCTGTTTCTCCTTCTCCTTTTTGAATGCCTCCTTGCCCGCCTCAATAGCACTTGCCAGTGCAGATTTCCTCTCTTCTAATGTCTCCTTTCCCTTTTCAACTGCCGTGACCACCTTCTCTTTACCCTTCTCGATACCCTTTGTCACCTTCTCCTTCACCTCCTCCATATACTCCTCAGCCTTCTCCTTTGTCTCCTCTGCCGCCTCCTTTATCTTTTTTCGTGTCTCTCTGCCGGGCTGGGGAGCAAAAAGCATAGCCACACCTGCGCCCAGTAATCCTCCGAAGAAGAATGCCATAAATAGTGAACCAAGGCCATATCCCTCTCTGTCTGCCATTTTATTCACCTCCTCTTATTAGATTTTTGAGCAGGGTGGAAAGCCCTGCCCTGAAACCCGCCCTCAGTGCTGAAATGGTGGTTGTGGATTCATGGATTAGACGCTCCACTGAACCAGCAGTATCCTTTATCCTTTCAGAGAGGGCCTTAACATTATCTGAGACCTCCCTTGTATTGCTGCTGAAGTCTTCCACATCCTGCAGTATCCTGTTGATCCTTTCTAAACTCTGGTTCAGATTATTCAGTGTGGGGGTCATGTTTTCTTCGGTATTCTGGATGAACTGATTGAATCTCCGCAGGGTATTCTTGATTTCGATGGTCAAAATCACCAGGATGCCCACCACAACAACACCCACAACTACTGCCACTGCTGTCGCCACTTCCCACATAACTCAATTATACTATATGTATTAACAAATTGCAATTGTAGAAAGGGTTCTCTTCCATCCCCTCATCTTGACCTTCCCCCTTTTTTTACTTTAAAATCAACATTAGCCCCCTTAGCTCAGTAGGATAGAGCACAGGATTCCTAATCCTGGTGTCAGAGGTTCGAATCCTCTAGGGGGCACCATTTTTTCCTGCAACAATTGTGCCTTTTATTCAACAGAATGGGAGGAACTTAGAATCATAAATTTAAATGATTTGATAATTAATTTTTTTTATTTGACCTTCTTACCCTTTCTATTATATTGTTTACTACTTCTTTCAAACAAAAAAAATCAGGTAGGGAGGAGATCATGGCACTGAAACACGAGACACCCTTGTTGGATGAACTGGAGAAGGGTGCCTTCCCGAGTTTTGTGAAGGAGATCAAGAGGGCCGCAGAGACAGCAGAAAACCCTGATTTTGCCCAGGATCTGCTCGGCCAACTTGAACTCTCCTATAAGGAGAAGGTCACCCACTGGAAGCATGGTGGAATCGTCGGGGTGAGGGGTTATGGTGCAGGAGTTATAGGTAGATATTCAGATGTCCCTGACAGGTTTCCTGGTGTAGCCCACTTTCATACCATCCGTGTTAATATGCCTGCTGGATTCTTTTACACCACAGAGGCATTGAAGACCATCTGTGATATCTGGGACAAATATGGCAGTGGCCTCACAAACATGCATGGTTCCACAGGAGACATCATCCTTCTCGGAACAAAGACAGAAAACCTGGAGGCAGCCTTTGCCCATCTGTCTTCCAGAGGCTGGGATCTTGGCGGTTCCGGCTCCGCTGTGAGGACTCCAAGTTGCTGTGTGGGACCTGCCAGATGCGAGTGGGCATGTTATGATACCTTGGAGGCGACCTATCAGACCACTATGAGGTTCCAGGACGAACTGCATAGACCAATGTTTCCATATAAGTTCAAGTTCAAGTTCGCAGGCTGTCCTGTGGACTGTATCGCATCCATCGCAAGGGCGGATATGTCAGTGATTGGCACATGGAAGGGCAACATACAGATCAATCAGGATGAGGTCCGGAATTATGCGAGCAGTGGGCTTGACATCCAGAAGGAGGTGGTTGATCTCTGCCCCACTGAGTGTATGACCTGGGACGGGAATGAACTGAAGATAAATGATGAGGACTGCAACAGGTGTATGCACTGTCTCGCGAGGATGCCAAAGGCCCTGAAGCCCGGCCAGGAAAGAGGAGCCACGATACTGCTCGGCAGTAAGGCGCCTATTGTCACAGGAGCACTCATGTCCTGGGTGATAGTGCCGTTTATGAAGATGGAACCTCCCTATGAGGAGTTCTTTGAACTGGTTGAAAGGATCTGGGAATTCTGGGACGAACACGGCAAAAACCGTGAAAGGATCGGAGAGTTGATAGAGAGGATGGGCTTCCCCGTGTTCCTGAGAGAGGTTGGCCTTGAGCCACATCCTGCTATGGTGAAGGAACCAAGGCGTGACCCGTTCTACTTCTGGACAGAAGAGGACATCGAGAAATAGTATCATGCCCGTTTCTCCCTTGGGCAACGGGCAGAATGAAATTATACATTAAAGGAGGTTTATCATGGCTGAAGAGCTTCCTGAAAGACAAACAGATATTGGTCCACCACATTACAACAAGTTTCTGCCACCTGTAATCAAAGACAACTATGGTAAATGGGCATATCATGAGGAACTGGGCCCTGGACTGATGGTCCATGTCTCTGAGACTGGGGCCAAGGTATGGACCGTCAGGGTTGCATCTCCAAGACTTCTTTCAACCGCCTCTATCAGGGACATATGCGAGATTGCTGATAAACACTGTGGTGGTTATGTCCGCTGGACCACAAGGAACAACATAGAGTTCATGGTGGACGATGAAAGCAAGGTGGAACCCCTTATGAACGAACTGAAGGACAAGGGGTACATGATTGGTGGGATTGGCAGGAGGATCAGTAATGTGGTCCACACCCAGGGTTGGGTCCACTGCCACTCTGCGGCCACCGATGCCTCTGGGCTTGTTAAGGCGGTGATGGACGAACTGCACGAGTACTTCCATTCAAAGGAACTGCCAAACAAGGTGAGGCTTGCTGTCGCCTGCTGTGTTAATATGTGTGGTGCGGTACACTGCTCAGACATCGCCATGGTTGGAGTGCACAAAACCCCACCAAGGATTGAACACGACAAGGTGAAGAACCTCTGTGAGATACCATCTACTGTCGCCTCCTGTCCCACCAGTGCTATCAGTCCTGACCCTGCGAAGAAGAGTGTGAAGATCAAACTGGAGAAGTGCATGTACTGTGGTAACTGTTACTCTGTCTGTCCTGCAATGCCGATCGCGGATCCAAAGAACGACGGAGTGGCGATTGTTGTGGGTGGCAAGGTATCAAATCTCCGTAAGCCACCAATGTTTTCCAAACTGGCTGTGCCCTGGTTACCGAACAATCCTCCCAGATGGCCTGAGGTGGTTGATGCGATAAAGAGGATACTGGATGCATATATCGCAGGTGCACGGAAGTATGAGAGAGTGGGTGAATGGATAGAAAGGATCGGCTGGGAGAAGTTCTTCAAGGTGACGGGTCTTGAGTTCAAACTCCAGCACATTGACGACTTCACCTTCGCACGTGAGACCTGGAGGATGCAGGCCACTTTCAAATGGACAGATTAGAATCCATACCGGGGGAGGAGGGCTTCCTCCCCCAAAATTAAAGAAGAAAGGGGAGACAGGACATGGACAAGGAGGAATTAAAGAAGGTCATCTATGAGATGGTTGAAAAGTCGATGGGGAAGAAGAAGTTGAAACAGAGTGATATACTGAAGAAGGTCTCAGCAGAGCATGGTGTTGACAAATCCGAGGTGAAGGCGGCCCTTAAGGAACTTCTTGACTCAGGGCAGTTGATCTTCACCTACTTTGGTGGTAGTTATATAGAGATACCACCGAAGGAGCAGCCCTAAAAGCAAGAGTTGACATTTTCTACACCAAGGGTGGTTATAGCAGGGCTGAGGGGGGGCTCTGGTAAAACCACCCTTTCTATTGCCCTCCTGAGACTCCTCCAGAAAAAGGGGTACCGGATAGTCCCGTTCAAAAAGGGCCCTGACTATATTGACCCGGGCTGGCTGGCAAAGGCTGCTGGCAGGGCCTGCTACAATCTCGACCAGTTCATGATGCCTGAGGAGAAGGTCCTCTCATCCTTCCTCTGGCACTCTCAGGGGGCAGATATCGTGCTGGTGGAGGGGAACAGGGGACTGTATGATGGGGTAGACCCGGACGGGACATACAGCACTGCCGAACTGGCAAAACTCCTGAGGTCACCTGTGCTTGTTGTGGTAGACTGCCGAAAGGCAACACGTACAGTTGCTGCAGTGCTGAAAGGGCTCCAGGTCTTTGAGCAGGGGATTTCTATAAAGGGTGTCGTCCTGAATAACATCTCTGGCCCCAGACATGAAAGGGTGATAAGGGGGGCGATTGAGGAATACACGGACCTGAAGGTCGTCGGGGTGATGAGGTCTCAACCGGATAGCCTAATACCAGAGAGGCACCTTGGCCTCCTCCCCTGGCAGGAGCATGACCTGGTGGAGGAGACAATTGAGAGGATAGCATCATCACTGGCAGAGGGGGTTGATCTGGATGGGGTACTGGAGGTGGCGGCCGGGGCGGAGAAGATAGAGGTTGAATCCCTCAAAGACCCCTATGAGGTGGATGAGGGGGTACGGCAGGAGGTCCAGGGGATGAGGATAGGTGTCTTCTGGGACAGGGCCTTCCAGTTTTACTATCCTGAGAATATTGAGATACTCAAGAGATACGGCCTCCAGTTACACCTTATTGATGCGATAGAGGGAGGAGGAATCCCTGAACTTGACATCCTCTACATCGGTGGTGGATTTCCTGAGACCAATGCCCTCAGGCTTTCTGAAAACAGGAGATTTATCACTGATCTCAAACAGAAGGCATCCCGTGGATTACCCATATATGCAGAGTGTGGAGGCCTGATGTATCTGGGAGAGGAGATAAGATACCGGGGGAGGGCCTATGAGATGGCCGGGATACTGCCTGTCAGTTTCCAGATGCAGGACAGGCCGGTAGCCCATGGCTATACTGTGGTGGAGGTGTTTAAAGATAGTAGTTTCTATCCTGAGGGCACCCTGTTAAAGGGACATGAGTTTCATTACTCAAGGGTTATAAAGTATGATAGGAGTATGAGATTTGTCTTCCGGATGAGAAAGGGTGTGGGAGTGGTAGAGGGCCTCGACGGTATCCTGCAGGACAATGTCTTTGCCACCTACACACACCTGCACCACTTTGGTGCCCCTGAATGGATCAGAGGGATTCTGAATACAGCAAAAAGATGGGCCCCCTGAGGTTGAAGAAGAGGGTAAAGGAATTACTCCTCTCAGGTTGTGGTGAGGAGATAGTGGAGATCGTCAGTGACGATGGCAGGGTGGTGAGCGCCCTTATGGGACTCGGCTACGACAGGGAGTCTCTCCTTACCTGGAAGGCAGTAGAGGTGATGGGCAAGGTGGTAGCAGCACTGCCCCCACAGAAAAGGCGGGAGGTGGTCCAGAGACTGCTCTGGTCCGTCACAGAGGAATCTGGTGGAATAGGATGGGTGGCGATAGAGATGATGACAGAGTGTGTGATCCACTTACCTCAGGAACTGGAGGACCTGGTTCCCATAATAATCGGTTTTTACGAGGAGGAGATTTTCAGGCCCTCTGTGCTTTACTCACTATGCAGGCTCGGGTCCACGAGGCCGGAGTTGATCCGAGACTGGGATGTGGTCAATAAAATCATAAATGAATCCCTCAGAGATGATCGACCTGAGGTGGCTGGGATGGCCCTGTATGCTGGTTACTGTTTGAGGGAGCATATAGGAAGGATCCAGGTCCCGAAGAGACTGAGAGATGACCAGAGGGTTGTGAAGATCTACCATAACGGTAGACTGCAGGAGACAAGCCTGTCAGAACTTGCAAGGAGGGCTGAATGGGAGGATTGAGGTTTCTTACAGGTGGCGAGTCCCATGGCAGGGCCTTGGTGGGAATTGTTGAAGGGATACCTGCCAATCTCCTGCTGGATGAAGAGTACATAAATGGACATTTACAACGGAGGCAAAGAGGGTATGGAAGAGGCGGGAGGATGAGAATAGAGTCAGACAGGGTGGTTATAATGGGTGGTGTGAGATGGGGCAGGACGATCGGCTCTCCCATAGCCCTTTATATTGAAAACCGCGACTGGCAAAACTGGAAGAGAGGAATGTCTGTGGAGGGAAGGGATGAGGGGAGTATAGAAGCTGTCACAAGACCACGACCGGGACATGCAGACCTTGCAGGTGTAATAAAATACAATCAGAGAGACATCAGGAACATCCTGGAGAGGTCCTCGGCCAGGGAGACTGCCATGAGGGTCGCCCTGGGGGCCGTGGCAAGAAGGTTACTCCAGGAGTTCGGTATAAAGGTAGGCTCATTTGTGACCGCGATTGGAGGGGTCAGTTTTGAGGTCAGCACTGAGTTGCTGAATGAAGAGGAACTGGAGAGTCTACATACAGAGGCAGAGTCATCAGAGGTGAGATGTCCTGACCCGAAAACATCAGAAGATATGAAGAGGGTTATAGACAGGGCGAGGAAAGAGGGTCATTCCCTGGGGGGTCGTTTTGTGGTCTTTGCCACTGGTGTACCCCCTGGCCTCGGCAGCCATATCCAGTGGGACAAACGGCTTGATGGCAGAGTAGCGCAGGCCGTGATGTCCGTACAGGCGGTAAAAGCGGTCTCCATCGGGGAGGGCTATGAGATTGCTGACAGGCCAGGTCATGAGGTGATGGACGAGATGTTTGCAGGCCCTAGAGAGTCTTCTCTTGCAGGTATAAAGAGGAAGAGCAACTTTGCCGGGGGGATTGAAGGTGGGATTACAAATGGTATGCCTGTAGTGCTGAAGGCGGCAATGAAGCCCATACCTACCCAGCGGAGGCCTCTCAGGTCCGTGGATATAATTACAGGAGAGGAGGTGGAGGCCGTATATGAGAGGTCTGACGTGTGTGCCGTTGAGGCGGCCTCTGTTGTGGCAGAGGCGATGCTCGCACTGACTATCGCAGATGCCTTTCTTGAGAAATTCGGTGGAGACTCGATTGAGGAGACGAGGAGAAACCTGGAGGGATTTCTCAGAGAGATAAAATAATATCCAGGTTTGCCCGAATAGAAATGATTATTTTTTAGATAAATCATGTTTTGAGACAGTTCCTACTGTGCCACAAAATCTCAGATTTTCTGGGGAATCCCTGCCGTAAATACCATCATTTCTAACAGTAAATCTGGGGCTATCAGATCTGTTGACAAAATTGTCAGATTTGTTTTTTAATATAAGGCAAACGGCAACCAGTTACCTATTACATGTAAGGGAGGTATAATTTGAAGATCTTGATTGTAAAGAATATACCACTGGAAGGCCCTGGCACGATAGAAGAATTTCTGAAGAAAAAAGGTGTATCCTATGAAATAGTTGAATTTTCAAAGGGTGAAATCGTAAAAAGTTCAAAGGGTTATACCCATCTGGTGGTGATGGGTGGTCCCATGGCTGTATATGAGATGGACAGATATCCCTATTTAAGGGACGAGGCAGATTTGATTGAGGAATTTATAGAAAAAGGGAAGGCGGTGCTCGGTATCTGTCTGGGAGCCCAGATGATTGCTCATGTGCTTGGCGCAAGGGTCTATCCAGGTGATGAGAAGGAGATAGGATGGTACAGGGTTGACCTCACCGAGGATGGTCTCACGGACCCTGCGATGATGTGCCTTGAGGTGGACAGGACCGGTAAGGCCGAGGTCTTTCAATGGCATGGTGATACCTTTGATCTGCCTGAGGGGGCAGTCAGACTTGCTTCATCAGAGATATATCCAAACCAGGCATTCAGATACTCTGAAGCCTGTTACGCCCTCCAGTTCCATATAGAAATTACACCTGAGATGCTGAAGGAATGGTTTGAGGACGACCCCGAGGGTACAAAGAACGTCCTGTATGCTGAAACCATCTTTAATGATTACCTTCGGAGGGCTGAGGGATTCTACAGCAGATTCTTTGGGTTGACATAAGAGAGGTCTATACAATATAATATCGGCAAATGGTTGCCGTATGGCAATCCATCAAACGTGCAGGAGGTTACAATGAGTGTAAAGACACCCAAGGATGTACTTGCTATGGCTCAAGAACACAACGTGGTAATGGTGGACTTCAAGTTCATTGACTTTCCTGGGGTATGGCAACACTTCTCCGTACCGATCGACGAACTTAAGGAGGAAACCTTTGAGGAGGGGGTCGGGTTTGATGGTTCCTCTATCAGGGGATGGCAGGCCATCCATGCCTCTGATATGCTTATTATTCCCGACCCAAACACCGCCATCATAGACCCCTTCAGGAGGTATCCTACCCTCAGCCTGATCTGCAACATTGTTGACCCTGTAACAAGGGAACCCTACTCCAGAGACCCCCGTTACATTGCCCAGAAGGCTGTACAGTATATGAGGTCTATCGGAATTGCAGACACTGCCTACTTTGGACCTGAGGCCGAATTCTTTATTTTTGACGATATCAGATATGACCAGAACGCCCACAGTGGTTACTACTTTGTGGACTCGAAGGAGGGGATATGGAACTCTGGTAAGGAGGAGAACCCCAACCTGGGCTATAAACCACGTCACAAGGAGGGGTATTTCCCTGTGCCTCCCACTGATAGTTTAGAGGATATCAGGACTGAGATGGTCACCATCCTGAGGCAGTGTGGAATCCATGTGGAGGCACAACACCATGAAGTGGCCACCGGAGGACAGGGTGAGATTGACATGAGATATGCACCGCTTGTGGAGATGGCTGACAATCTTATGCTCTTTAAGTATATAGTTAAAAACGTGGCAAGAAAACACAATAAGACCGCCACCTTTATGCCCAAGCCCATATTTGGTGATAATGGATCCGGGATGCATACACACCAGAGCCTCTGGAAGGATGGCAAACCCCTGTTTGCAGGAGATGGATACGCTGGCCTAAGTGAGACCGCCCTGTACTACATAGGTGGCATCCTGAAGCATGCAAAGGCCCTTGCTGCGCTTACAAACCCAACCACAAACTCCTACAAGAGGCTCGTTCCAGGTTATGAAGCCCCTGTTAATCTCGCCTACTCTGCCAGAAACCGTTCTGCTGCGGTAAGGATACCCATGTATTCACCTTCACCAAAGGCGAAGAGGATTGAGGTCAGGTTCCCTGACCCCTCCTGTAACCCCTATCTTGCCTTTGCAGCAATGCTGATGGCAGGACTTGACGGAATCGAAAACAGGATTGATCCGGGTGAGCCGATGGACAAAGACCTCTACGAACTGCCACCAGAGGAAGCGGCAAAGATTCCTCAAATCTGTGGGAGTCTTGAAGAGGCATTGAATGAATTAGAAAAGGACCACGATTTCCTCCTCAAGGGGAATGTCTTTACCGAGGATGCACTCCAGACATGGATTGAGTACAAGAGACAGAATGAGGTGGATGCCCTCCGGCTGAGGCCCCATCCTTACGAGTTTTACCTCTATTTTGACATTTAAAAAACAGAGGGGAGGGACCCTGAATGTCCCTCCCTCTTGTTCAAATAGCAGATTCTCCCCTTTCTCCTGTCCTTATCCTTACCACCTCTTGAAGATCATAGACGAATATCTTACCGTCTCCTATCTCACCTGTCCTTGCTGCTTCTGTAATAACCCTTATCACATCCTCTGCCCTTTCTTCAGGTACCGCTACCTCTATCTTGAGTTTGGGTAGAAACTTCACCTCATACTCCACCCCCCTGTAAACCTCTAAGTGCCCCTTCTGTCTGCCGAACCCCTTCACCTCCGTCACTGTCATCCCCTGTATGCCTGCGTCTGTAAGGGCCTTCCGGACGTCTTCCAGTTTGTAGTGTTTGATTACTGCCGCAATCATCTTCATGACCTGCACCTCCAAGAGTTTGATAGATGTTATTATAACCAACATCAACCTAAATCACAACCTCACACTTCCGAAGTGTGAGGTTTGGGGAATGGTATAATAAATTCAATTCAGTATGATTGATAAGAGGTTGAAGAAGATTATCCATGATGTCTCTTTACTGACTCCTGAGCCTGAAAGGGCCGAGAAAAATCTCACACGGTTTTTTGACAGAGATAGCAGAGGTGAAAGGTTCCTCTACAGTCTTCCGGAGGTGGCTGCCCTTTTTGCCTACAGTCAGTTTCTGGCAAATTATTCCATTCAGAATCCTGCCTCCCTTGAAGAGGCACTGAAAAGGGTCAATCTCTCTGTTACAAGGGAGAGACTCAAACAGGAAGCAGAAGAGAGGTTCCCCCAACTCAAAGAGACGGAGACGAAGGTATTTATGAAGACCCTGAGGAGATTCAAGAAGGACATCCTCCTGTGGATCACCCTCAGAGACATTCTTGGAAAGGTGGACCTCTTTGAATCCATGCAGGAACTGACGAATCTGGCAGAGGTGATACTTGAGTATACATTAGAGCATTCTTTAAGAATATGTACTGAGAGGTATGGGCATCCTTCTGAAGGGAGAATCTCTATCATAGGGCTGGGTAAACTCGGAGGAGAGGAATTAAACTACAGTTCTGATATCGATATAATCGGGGTGTATGACTCAGACCCCTCAGCAAGCACCTCCGGGGTATTAAGCCCCACAGGGGTCAGATACAACAGGATAAGCAACCATCAATTCTTCTGTAAAGTGATGGAGACTCTCAGCCATGTACTGTCTCAGCAGACAGAAGATGGGTTTGTATACAGGGTTGATACGAGACTGAGGCCCCAGGGGCAGAGGGGAGAACTCGCACTCTCAATAGAAGGATACAGGGAGTACTACCAGACCTGGGGCAGGACCTGGGAGAGGATGGTCCTGATAAGGGCAAGACCCCTTGCAGGTGACATATCTACAGCAGAGAGGTTCCTTGAGATGATAACCCCCTTTGTGTGGTTCAGGCCTGTCGAGTTGCCAGAGATTGAAGAGATAAGAACGATGAAGAAAGGGATAGACTCCCTCTACAGTAAGGATGATATAAAAAGGGGATATGGTGGGATAAGGGAGGCCGAGTTCTTTGTCCAGACGCTTCAACTCATGTACGGAAGAGGGAACAGGGCCCTGAGGACACACAGGCTCTTCAACGCAATACAGGCATTGAGGTGGATGGATATAATACCATCCGATGAACTGACAGCGCTGTGGGAAAACTATCTCTACCTGAGACGGCTTGAACACTATCTGCAAATGAGAGATGACCTCCAGACACACAAATTACCTTCCAAGCCAGAGGAACTGGACGCCCTTGCGAGAAAGATGAAACACAGAGACAGGGAGGAGTTCCTGTCAGAACTCAAACTCAGGAGGATGCAGATAAAGAGCATGTATAATTCGCTCCTCGGGACAGAGGAGGACGTATACGCAGAGACAAAGGCCCTGCTCATGGATGACTTAAGTGAAGAGGAATTGAAGGGATATCTCTCATTTAAAGGGGTGAAGGACACCTCCTTGGGACTCAGATCTCTAAATGCCCTGAGACAGGAGTTTAAGGCCTTCAGGACAGAGAAGGAAAGGGCCCTCCTCAGGAGTTTAATGCCACTGTTTGTAGACGAGGCCCTCCGGTCACCTGCGCCTGAGGATGCGCTCCTTTCTGTTGAAAGGTTCTTCGGGTCCTTTGGCACCAACTCCACATTTCTGGAATGGTTCCATGAGCAACCTCTATTTACAAGAGGAATCGTCACTGTCTTTGCCATGAGTAGAGTACTCACAAGGCTTATTCTGAGTGAAGAGAGACATCTTTCGGAGTTGATTGAGGATCCTCATATAAGGAAATCGCTCCGTGCCTTTCAGAGGCAACTGGAGAGGATAGGGGGTGATAATCTACAGGAAAGACTGGCTGAGTACAGAAGGACTGAGGAGATAAGGGCCGGAATGTTCTTTCTGCTGAATATTCTTCAGTTGAATGACCTCATGAGGCAATTGAGCAATCTTGCAGAGGCCCTGATAGTGAAGGTACTCAGTACATATGCGGCAGACAGAGAGATAATGGTGGTGAGTATGGGAAAACTGGGTGGCAGGGAGATGGTCTTTGGGTCTGACCTTGACCTCCTTTTTGTTTCTGCTACAGAAGATGTAAATGCGATAGAGAGGGTGATAAAGGTGCTCACCTCCTATACTGATAAGGGGCCGGTCTACCAGATTGACATGAGGTTGAGACCTGATGGCTCCAAGGGACCACTTACAAACACCCTTGATGGTTACAGACGGTATTACTTAGAGAGGGCACATCCATGGGAGATACAGGCGCTCCTGAAGGCAAGACCCATTACAGGAGGTGTCTCTTCAAGAAAGGCCTTTATGCAGATGACAGAGGAGGTCTTTCGGGAGAGGGTGAAGGATGTGAGATATTCCTCGATCAGGCAGATGAGGGAAAGGATAATCAGAGAGGTCTCCCATGAGCAAGAGGGGTTAGATGTGAAGTTTGGTCCTGGAGGTGTGGAAGAGATAGAGTTTTTTATCCAATGGTTACAACTCTCTAACATCCAGAGATTCCCCTTTCTTCAGGTTCAGAACACGCTTAGGGCGATCAATAGACTATTTAAGGCAGGTATTCTCTCAGGGGAGGACGCGAAAGAGATCCATGAATTATACATCTATCTCAGGAAGGTAGAGGTTATATTGAGGCTCAACGAGGAGACGGTATTGAGGGTGGATGACCCTGTGACAGAAAGGATTGCCAGGTTTATGGGGTATTCTGACTCCCAGCAGTTTATCCAGTCATTGATAGAACGAAGAAATAGGGTTATAGAAATAATAGAACAACATTCTATATAAGGAGGAGGATCCATGGACAGACCGAGAGACAGAAAGGATGTCATGGAACTGGTCAAAAGACATGATGTCAAGTTTGTGAAACTGTGGTTTTCGGATATTCACGGGACGCTTAAGAGTTTTGCTGTACCAACGGAGGAACTCGAGTATGCCTTTGAAGAAGGAATGGGATTTGATGGTTCCTCCATCAGGGGGTTTGCGAGGATTGATGAGAGTGATATGATAGCAAGGCCCGATCCTGCCACCTTTGCGATTCTCCCCTGGAGACCCAAGGAGAGGGCTGTGGCGAGGATGTTCTGTGATATCTATGAGCCTGATGGGACCCCTTATAAGGGAGACCCGAGGTATGTCCTGAAGAGGAACCTAGAAAAGGCCAGAGAGAAGGGGTTCACCATGTATGTGGGGCCTGAACTGGAATACTTCTACTTTAAGTCCGACAAGGCCCCTGAGACCCTTGATGAGGGTGGATACTTTGATTATTTCCCTGATGCAGCAGAGGACCTCCGGAGGGACACCATACTCGCCCTTGAACAGATGGGTATCAGGGTTGAGTACTCCCACCACGAGGTCGCCCATTCCCAGCACGAGATAGACCTGAGGTATGCCGATGCACTCACCATGGCTGACACAGTGATGACCTACAGGGCGGTGGTAAAGGAGATAGCAAATAAGTACGGTGTGTATGCCACATTTATGCCCAAGCCTATATTCGGGCAAAATGGCTCGGGAATGCATACACACCAGAGTCTGTTCAGAGGAGAAGAGAATGCCTTCTTTGACCCGAACGACAGGTATTATCTATCTATGACAGCCAAGCACTACATTGCAGGGATACTGAGACACATCAAGGAGATAACCCTTGTGCTCAACCAGTGGGTCAACTCTTACAAACGGCTTGTACCCGGCTATGAGGCACCCGTGTATATATGCTGGGCGAGGAGGAACAGGTCTGCCCTTGTGAGGGTGCCCCTTTATAAGCCTGGTAAAGAAAAGGCGACAAGGATTGAACTCAGGAGTCCAGATCCTGCCTGTAACCCCTACCTCGCCTTTGCCTGCATGCTGAATGCAGGTCTCAAGGGGATAGAAGAGGGGTATCCCCTCCCGGAACCCACAGAGGTGGATGTTTATCACCTCTCTGAAGAGGAGAGGCAGAAGATGGGGATTGAACAGTTACCGGGTAGCCTCATAGAGGCGATAGAGTATGCGGAGAAGAGTGAACTGCTCAGGGAGACCCTGGGTGAACACATCTTTAGAGAACTTCTGATGAGTAAAAGGATTGAGTGGGATGACTACAGGGGGCAGGTCTTCCCTTACGAGATAGAGAGGTACCTTCCAGTTCTTTGATCCAGAGGGGGCCTTCCAGCCCCCTCTCTATGAGATTATGGATCAATGTATTCATAATAGTAGTAACGTGCATCTCTCCTTCCCCTCTCGTACTCCCTTTCTATCCGCCTCAATTCATCACAGAAGCCCTTCTCATAAGGGGATTGGATCCTCCGGCAGTCCCTCAGGACATCATCTCTGTAAACATACACCCGCTTGTATATCACCTTGGCCGGCCTGTGAACAACCCTTGTAGGACAGGGCTCATAGAAGATGTCCTGTGCGATTGCATTCAATACGGGTCTTCCAAAAAGTGCAATTGCACCTGCCAGCAGGGCTGCTGACTCGTTGTTCATCGCCTCTGCCCCGGGTGGTTCAACCAGAGCGGGAACAATGAGCAGTGCAATCATAAGACCTATAACTGTCAGTCTCCTCATCTTCATACCCCCTTTCTGTTATGGTCACGGCTGTAATACAGCCTTCTGTTTTAAATTACAAAATCAAAAAACATGCCAGAATTAACTGGTTGAAATATTGAGAAAAATATGGACAACCCCTCTCTGTAATCCTCAAAAAGGGAAGATGATGCTGATTTAGGAATCCACAATCCCTGAAACGAGGAGGTGTCTGTCTGAGACGACTTCTACCTTAAATGGCAACTCTGCCCTTCTGATCTGTTCTTCCACTTCCTCTGGTCTGAAGGCGGCACAGAGGGAGTTCAGGAAATCCCTCTTCAGGATCTCAGGTTCACCATGGGAGTATGTCTCAACGATCTCCTCTGCCCTTCTGAAACTCTCTGGCCTCATGAGGTCCATTACCATCACAACCGTCCCTGGCCTTGAGTATCTCCTTACGGTATACCAGAGAACAAGAGGGTCTCGAAGGTGGTGAAGGAGGCTGTTGCTTATTATGATGTCATAGTGCTCTGAGGGGAGGGTATCCTCTGGGATAACCGCCCTGTATATCTTAATCCTGCTCCGGATGTGTTCGGGCTGGGCCATTATCGCCTTTTTTGCGAAAAATAACATCGCCTCTGAACCGTCAATCGCATGTACTATACAATGGGTATATATCCTTGCGAACCGGATACTGATATCAGCAGGTCCACATCCGAGATCAGCCACAATACCCCTTATCTGTCTCTGGCCGAACCTATCCTGAAACAGGCTGATGAACCTCTCATTCGGTTCTGCGAAGTCCGCCTCTGCATAGGCCTTCGCCTGTTCCAAGGAATCCATCAATTCGGGCTCCGGGATCCTTTCCATAAATATATTTTACCTTACACAAATACAATCATTTCTAACGCAATTTTCGGGCAGGAACCGCCGCCACCTTTTATGTCTTTTGATTAAAGTCTAACGGCAATCATATCTGTCCAAAATAGGATTGAGACACAGGCGGTATGCCTCAGAAAGGGGTCCCCAGAAAATCAGAGATTTTCTGGGGTTGAGATTCAGAATTAACGGACAAATTTTAAAGTAGACTAACCTGTTCAGTACACTCAGGTTCAAAGTGTCAGTCCATTAGTATAGGCAGTTTGAAAGAGTTTATTTTCAAAGGTGTCCTGAATTGATGTTTCTTCGGCACACCGCCTGTGTATACTATCGCAGGTTATTTTGGACAGCAGTGAACGGCAATCAACGGTAATTATTGCCTATTGGTGGCAGTCTTTTGTTAAGATAGATTATGGCAGAGAAAATGGAATACCAGGATCTCACCCTCTGGGACAGGACCTCTGTACTCCTCTACAGGGGTGGTCTAATAGTGAGCAGTCTCGTTCTTACAATTGGTGGGGCCGCCTTCACAGTCTTTCACCGTGGTACATGGTCTGAAGTAGAGGTAGGGGGACCTGTGGCCTCAGGTCTTATTGTGCTTCTGTATCTGGCAGCAGGTCTTTCAACGGCCACTATACATCTTTATGCCAAGAGGTTCAGAAAGATGATAAGATACCTCTACCTCTTTTCTGTGGTGACCTTTCTTTTCGGTCTTCCTGTCAGGCAGGACATAGCAGGATTTATATTGAAGGAGCCTGTAGGTGCCCTGTTCCTTTTACCACTGATGGGATGCCTCAGTTTTTTTACTCTGAAGGAGGCCTTCTGTTTCAGGCTCTACGAAGGGTATATCCTCTCGCTGATGTTTCCTCTGATACCGCTTATGTTGATGACCAAGGTGACTTCACCAGCACTCACTGGAGTTTACATATTTTTTGTTGGATTGACCATGTTGTACTTTAACTGGAGAAAGGTCAGGATTCCGATCGCCTATGATATAGGTGACAAGTCGGCCTATGAGCATTGAGATGAAGACATCAAAAGAGATCATAATTGTGGGTCCCCGGGTGCTGATAGCACCTGATGAGTCTGAGGAGAGGACAAGGGCAGGTCTCTACCTGCCACCCACTGTGAAGGAAAAGGAAGATGTAATGGGTGGGATAGTGATAAAGACAGGTCCTGGATATCCGGTGCCTGACATCACCTCCTCTGAGCCATGGACAGAGAAGAGCCCAACCTACATTCCTCTGGAGGCAAAAGAAGGGGATTACGCCCTCTTTCTGAAGAAGGACGCCGTGGAGATAGAATATGAAGGCAGGAGATACCTTATTGTGCCCCACTCCTCGATACTCGCCCTTATAAGAACAACTCTGGAAGATGTCTGAGGTAGGGACAGAGTATCTGAGGAAGTTCAAACTCTTTAAAGACCTCCAGGATACTGAACTGAAGGAGATCGCCCCCTATATAAGGATCGAAAGGTACAGGAAGAGAGACCTGATTTTTGCAGAGGGTGATCCCTCTAATAACTTCTACATGGTAACATCAGGGAGGGTCAAGATCACGAAGGTATCACAGGATGGCAAGGAGTTGATTCTGGAGGTCATACCTGAGGGAGAGGTATTCGGTGCAGTGGCTGTTCTCAGGGGGATGCCCTATCCAGCAAATGCGGTCGCAATGGAAGACACAGAGGTGATAAGGGTCTCCAGGGCTGCCTTTTTCCGTATCCTGGACAGATTCCCTCAATTGATGTACCTACTCGCCCTGAGCCTGGGAGAAAGAATGCAGGGTGCCCATGAGAGCCTGAAAAACATCGCCCTGGAGAGGGTGGAGGCGAGGATAGCCTCTCTTCTACTGAAACTTGCCCAGAAGGTTGGCAGGCCCTCAGATGAGGGTATAGTGATCGAGATGAGACTCACAAAGCAGGATATTGCAGAGATGGTGGGCACCACTGTGGAGACCTCTATAAGGACCATGTCGAAGTTTAAGAAGAGAGGTCTCATAGAAGAGACCTCTGGCAGGATTGTGATCAAGTTGCCCCATCAACTGGAGGAATTGGTCCAGTAGAGAATTATTCTTCCCTGGCCAGGAGTATCTTCAGCATCACATAAAGGAATATTAAACTGGAGATCAACTCAGCCGCTGCTGAAACAAATGCAAGGGTCCTGTAGACAGACACCTCCGGGCTGTTAAGGGCAAGGGTGTAGAAGACCACGAGTCCTATCAGACCAACATTAGCAAGATAAAACTGGAATTCGCAGAGTGTCTTCTGTTGTATGAGTCTCCCTGCAAATCGAGGCAGGATGTGATACCCAACCCCATAGATCATCATGGTAACCCACCCCAGCAACATCAGGTGGGAGTGTACATACCTGAGTGATATAAAACCGGGTGAGAGGGCCATCAGAACGCCTATAACTGAGGCTATCATCAGATAGACGATGCTCATTATGATGAAATTTCTTACAAACCTGTCCATATGTCTACCTCCTTTAACAGTGTGTCAGCCTTTCTACTTGTAAGATATATCTTTGAGATAGAACACTGCTATGATTAATATCATACCCCTCAAGCAGGAAGAGGCACTCATCTGCTCTGGAAATCCTTCAAGATCTCCAACACCTCCTCATCCGATAGATCATACCAGTTCCTGTACGCATCTGCTACGGCAAAGGGGACCGCTGTTCTGATATTTAGGCAGACTACCTCATCTGCCTCGGCACTGATAAGATCGACAGTCTTCTTAAGAGCAGTTGGAACAGCCACAACGATCTTTAAAGGATCGCCCTTTCTTACAAACCTTATCGCACAAAGCATTGTATAGCCTGACGCAAGGCCATCATCGATGATAATAACGACTCTGCCCTTCAGTAATGGAAAGGGCTTCCCCTGTCTGAAAGCCCTCTCCCTCTTGGATATGGTTTCTCTTGTCTTCTCAATCTGACCCTCTATCTCCATTCCAGTTAACCTCAGTCTGCTCAGGAGTTCTCTGTTGAGAATCACCTCTCCATCTGGGGCCATTGCACCAAATCCCGCCTCTGGATTATAGGGTATCTGTATCTTTCTGACAACAACCAGATCCAGAGGGAGGTTTAGTTTCCTGGCCACCTCTGCCGCAACAGGCACCCCTCCTGCAGGTATGGCGAGTACGAGGGCATCGGCATCTCTGTATTCCTTTAATTTTTCAGAGAGGAGAAGACCTGCTTCTTTTCTATCCTCAAAGACAGCAATTCTGTTTCTTAACCTCTTGTCCTCTATTGTCTTGCCCATTCTGAGATCACCACTGACATCTCATTATATACAAAATCCACCTTTATTGGAATTTCGTCAAGCAGAAGAAGGAGGAGGAGATGTTATTAAAAGATATCTTCAGTGTCTAATGGTTTGGGTTTTTGCCCTTTCCCGAAGAAGGGTCTGTATTCGGTATACAGTTCGGGGCCTGTGTATCGGAGATTACCGTGTCTCAGCAGGAGCATCAGAACCAGAATGAGCAATGAGGCCGCACCCAGTACGATCGGTTCAGTATGAAGGACCCCGTTCAGGATGACCTCTCTCAGGACAGAGACGATGGCTATCTCGACCATTGTATCAATAGCAACCCTGTGAAACTGCAGATAAAGTATAAGGAGTCTCACCACCTCTATGAGTATAAAAATAAACATTATTTCGGATATTACATAGGATATCTTTGGTTCACCAAGTAGTGATACACCGAGGTTGTATATCGTCTTGATGATAAATATAAAGGCAACAGCAAGAAGCCCCACGAGTATGAGGTCCATCGTAAACTCCACATATTTTCTCATGTACTCATGTATCCAGAAATAGAACTCAACCTTCTTTCTCTCCACAGTCTACACCCCTTATGTGTGATGAAAGGGTGCCCCCAGGGGGCACCCAGCAGGTCAGGCCTTCTTCACCTCAATCTTTTTCACGCTCTTGGTGGCCTCCTTGGATTTGGGCAGCCTGAGGGTGAGAAGACCATTCTTGAACTTGGCCTCCACCTTGTCCTTGTCCACATCTTCCGGCAGCGGCAATGTCCTCACGAAGGAACCGAACCTCCTCTCTCTGTAGTAGTAATTCTTCGCCTTCTCCTCTTTCTCCTCCTTCTTCTCACCTTTTATAGTGATGGAGTTCTCGTCCATCGTTACTTCAATATCCTTCTCCTCCAGACCGGGGATCTCCGCAGTGATGCGATACTCCTTTTCATCCTCCACAAAGTCCAACTTCGGTGTGAATGCCCCCCATCTCTCCCTTAAGGGTTCTATCTCGTACTCACCAAAGAACCTGTCAAAGATGTCCTCGATCTCTTCAAAGAGGCTCCTGAATGGTTCTTCCCATCTCCTCAGGCCACCCCTTCTCCTTATGGGTACAAGGTCCCTGATGGACATCTCCCTCACCTCCTTTCTGATATTCCCCCTGCAATGCAGGGGTTATTCATGGGCGATCTGTATCTTCTTTGCCTTTGCAGCCTCGGCCTTCGGGAGCACCACCTTCAATACTCCGTTCTTCAGCGTCGCCTTAATACCTTCTCTGTCCACCTCCTCGGTTATCCGGAGTCTCCTTTCGTACCAGCCTGTGACATACTCAGCCCACCTCTGGTTGTACCCTGCAGGTATCTCTTCCTCTGCCTTTCCCTTTATTGTGAGCACCTCTTTCTCGAGTGTCACATCCAGATTATCCTCACTCACCCCGGGCAGGTCTGCATAGAGATGATACTCTGTATCAGTCTCTATAATGTCAACATCTGGTCTTATCGCCCTCTCTCTCACAGGCTCGGCAGTCCTTTTGGCCAATTCCCTTGCCATAGGTTCACCTCCTTTCCCGGTGTCTGAAAAGGGGCAAGGCCCCTCAGGAGGTCTGCACTGTTATCTTCTTCGGTTTTTCCTCTTCTGCCCTTGGAAGCGTTATGTAGAGTATCCCATTCCTGTACTTCGCCTCTACCTTGGCAGGCTCAACTCTGAAGGGCAGTTCTATACTCCTTGTGAAATCGCCATCCCACCTCTCTCTGAGGTGAAATCTCACACCATCAGAAGCGAGAGGTTTTCTTGTCCCCTTCAGTGTGAGCCTCCTGCCCACCACCGTGATATCCACATCCTCAGGTTCTACACCTGGCAACTCCACAGTAACAATCGCGCCCTCTTCATTTGTCCAGAGGTTTACAGGTGGATACTCCTCACGCACTCCAAAACCCACCTCTGCCAGGAGTCTGTCCATCTCCTTCTCCATCCTTCTCAACTCTCTTTCTATCCTCTCAAATTCACGCCAGGGGTCAAAGACCCTCTCAATGTCCCTCAAGAGCATCTGAATCACCTCCTTCCATTTTTGTTCAGGGAATACCCCTTTCCAATCATCTATTTAGCAAAAATTGTGCCAATTCAAAATATTATTAAAAGTCAATCGGTTATCTCCTGACCGATAATAATGGCAGGACATTTTGGCCTACAGTGAGTGGAATAGAGATAGGACAAAATGTCCTATAGGTCATTTTGTCCTATGGATTTAATCCTTCTCCTGAGGGTCCTGATGCTTATCTTCAGGATGCGGGCTGCCCTTGAACGGTTGCCCTTGGTGTAACGGAGTGTCTCCCTGATCAGCATCTCCTCTGCCTGTCGAAGGGGGGTCCCGATGGGTATGAAGACCCCTGGTGGGAGGTGGTCCTGGGTATTAACAGGAGGCCTCAGATGGCTTATAACCTCGTCCAGGTGGGGGAGTATATGCAGTGGCAGGACCCTGACTGTCCTGTCAGGCATAAGGGTGGCAACCCTGGTCATCAGGTTTCTCAATTCCCTCACGTTTCCGTGCCAGGGGAGTTTCTCAAGGAGATCAATTGTACCAGCAGACAGGTGTGGATAAGGTGGGGGATAACCCATATCTGTAAAGGCCCTCTGCAGGAAGTAGAGTGCCAGAAGCGGGATATCCTCCACCCTCTCCCTGAGGGGTGGCAGATGTATTCTCAGCACATTGAGTCTCCAGTACAGGTCATCCCTGAAGAGCCCCTTCTCCATCGCCTTTCTCAGGTCCCTCCGGGTTGCCGCTATCACCCTCACATCCACCTTTATAGGAGACTCTCCTCCGACCCGGTAAAAGACGCCCTCTTCAAGCACCCTCAGGAGTTTCACCTGGAGTGAAACGGCCATATCTCCAATCTCGTCCATAAAGATGGTACCGCCTGAGGCGAGTTCAAACTTGCCCCGATGTCTCCTCAGGGCACCTGTAAAGGCACCCCTTTCATGGCCAAATAGTTCGGCCTCTATGAGGGTGTCTGGTATGGCGCCGCAGTTTATTGCGACAAAGGGACCTCCTGCACGGGGACTGAGGAAATGTATCGCCCTTGCCACAAGTTCCTTCCCTGTACCTGTCTCACCTGAGATGAGGACAGTCTGATCAGAGGCAGCAATCCTTGGTAACTGGGCCAGGACCCTCTTCATTTCAGAACTCCTGAAGAGGATGTAGGGATGGAGTTGGCTCACAAGGGGGTCAACCGGTGAGATGGAGTGGTCAAGCAGTGTTGCCCTGCCGTAAAGGCTCTGAAGGGTGAGAACGAATCTCTTCGGGTCAATCGGTTTGAAGAAGTAGTCATCCACAAGGGAGGTTATCTCATCTTCTTCAGAGATCCCGTAATAGATATGTGGCAGGAGTAAAAAGACCTGTCCAGAGGGATTCCGATCCTTGAAGACCTTAAACAGTCCTGAATGGAGTGGTTCTCCTTCCTGTACGCCGTAGATCAGGAAATCAAATCTCGCCCGTTCTATTATATTCCTCAAGGATGCTTCTTCTGTTGCGGCATATACCTCTGCCCCTGAGACCTCAAGCGCCTCCTTCAGTGATCTGAGAGACTGGTGATGTATGTCAAAGAGCAGAAATCTCTGTCCCCTGAGAGGGCCGATATCATCAGGGGCCTGTTCTGGTGATTGGATAGATATGCCTTTTTTGTCTGAATTCAGAAGGGATGTTGCCTTTTCACTGCCTTTCTCCATATCACCATCTTACCATATTAGTTATTCAATTATAAAACAGGCGTATTAGACCGTAGATTACCGTTTAACTTCTGGTTCAGATCTGTCCAAAACAGGATTGAGGCACAGGCGGTATGCAAAAAAACAGAGGTCGGATCTCAGAGGTCAGAAGTCGGAATTTTCCTTAGTTTTCTGACCTCTGACTTCGGACTTCTGACCTCCGTTCTTCGGTACACCGCCTGTGTATACTATCGCAGGTTATTGAGGTATTTGATGGTGGAGTAATTACAGAGAACCTATGGACTCACCTCTTCTGGACAGATGTGGTTATAATAACAATATGGCAGGAGATACAGGGCACACAGAGGTCTTCCAGAGTCAAAAGGGGAGTTCTGCTGTGGTGCTTGCAGGCGGTTCAAACAGGAGGTTTCCAATAGTAAAGGCCCTGATGCGGGTTGACAACCAGAGGCTCATTGAAAGGACCACAGGGATATTGAAGGAACTCTTCAGGGATGTCCTGATCAGCACCAATACACCTGAGCACTTCTTCTACCTTGGCCTGCCCATGATAGGTGACCTCTACAGGGGAGCCGGTCCTTTAAGCGGGATATTCTCCAGTCTGTTGAACATAACTACCGAATGGCTCTTTGTGGTAGCCTCAGATATGCCCTTTATCAAAAAGACCGTAATCGAATATATTATAAATGTCCCTACTGATGCACAGGTGGTGGTCTGTGAGGCAGGGGGTACCATACACCCCCTTTTTGGACTGTACCACAGATCACTGATAGGTGAGATCGGAGATCTCCTTACCCAGGGCAGGGTCCAGATGCTGGAGTTCCTGGGGAAGGTGAGGTGTCATATTATTCCAGAGGAGGAGATAAAAAAGATAGACCCTGATCTCAAGAATTTTGTTAATATAAATACACTGGAGGAGTACAAAAAACAGATAGGAGGTCAACCATGTTTGGATTAGGCACACAGGAACTGATAATAGTGCTGATAATTGTGGTGATTCTGTTTGGTGCATCCAGGCTGCCCGAGTTAGGAAGAGGAATAGGACAGGCCATAAAGAACTTCAAGAAGGCGACGAGTGAACCTGACGAGATAGATGTTACACCCAAGAAACCTGTTGACAAGACAGAGTCGGCCGAGACAACCAATGAAAAGGCTTAGTCATCACAAAAGCAAAACCATTGAGTCCTGACTTAGGTGCAGAGGGGACTCCTCTTAGAGATCGATCTCCGCCATCTCCTTCACAACCTGACAGAGATTAAAAGGAGGGTCAAAAGGCCAATAATAGCGGTTGTAAAGGCAGATGCCTACGGACACGGGGCCGTTGAGGTTTCGAAGACCTTACAGAATGCAGGTGTGGACCTGTTTGCAGTTGCCTTCCTTTCAGAGGCACTTGAACTGAGAGAATCCGGCATCAATACAGATATACTGGTGCTGTTTGAGCGTGATGCCTCTGAAGAGTTTCTTGACAGGGACCTTATACCCGTTATTAACAGTATACACTTTGCAAGGGAACTATCAAAGATCGCCCTGAGGAGGAACAGGAAACTCCGTGTCCATCTGAATATAGATACGGGTATGGGGAGGGTGGGTCTCAATGGTGAGTCTGTTCAGACAGAGATAGAAGAGGTCCTACGGTTGGAAGGGCTTCAACCAGTGGGTCTGATGACCCACTTCCCTGAGGCTGACTCCGAGGAGAGGGAATACTCTATAAGACAGATAAGGACCCTCCTTCAGGTCAGGGAGTATCTCATACAGAGGGTGGGGCCCCTCATCTGCCATGCTGCAAACTCCCATGCCATATTGAACCTGCCAGAGTCCTATATGGATATGGTGAGGCCAGGGCTGATGCTCTATGGCGGACTCCAGACAGAGGCAATGGATATCAGACAGGTGATGACTGTAAGGTCATTTATTGCTGATATAAGGAGGGTGAAGAAGGGCACAAGCATCAGTTATGGCAGGACATTCATAACCACAAGACAGAGCCTGATAGGGGTTGTACCTGCTGGTTATGCCGATGGTGTTCCGAGATCACTATCCAACAACTTCTCAGTACTGGTGAAGGGACGGAGGGTCCCTGTGGTTGGCAGGGTATGCATGGACCTCACAATGGTGGACCTCACGGATTTAGAGGAGGTGGATGAGGGAGAGGAGGTGGTATTCCTTGGGGTCCAAGGTGGTGAGATGATAGGTGTTGAGGAGATCGCCAGGGCAGCAGGCACCATCCCTTATGAGATCATGACCACCATGGGCAGGTCTAGGAGGAGGATTTACAGGCATGCAGAAGAGACTGGGTGAGATACTGGTAGAGGCGGGCTATATTACTGAAGAAGAACTCCAGAGGGCCCTTGAGGTCCAGAGACAGGAGGGGCATAAAAGGAGGGTAGGGGAGATACTGTCCGAGATGAATCTGAAGGATGAGCACCTCCTTGAGGCCCTTGCACTACAGCACAGGATGCAGATCGCCCGTGATGCCGACTTCCCGCCTGACCTTCCTCTTGAAAACCTCTCCTATGAGTTTCTGAAGAGGCATGAGGTCTTTCCGATAAGATTAGAACACAACACCCTCTATGTGGCTATCCCAGAACCCCAGAGGGCTGATGTGATTGAGGTGCTGGAGGCGAGTCTTGGTTACAGGGTGATACCCCTTCTGGCAAGGCGTGAGGTGATCCTGAGACATATAGAGAATGCCTTTGCCTCAAGAGAGGCGACGATGAGGAGGGTGATAGCAGATGTACAGGAGGATATTACACCTGAGAGCCCTGAGGAACTGGACCACCTCCGTGACCTCGCCCAGGAGAAGGGGATTATAAAACTGGTGAACCTCCTGATCGAGAACGCTGTCAGGGACAGGGCGAGTGATATCCATATAGAACCAGAGGAGGGGTATCTCAGGGTCAGATACAGGATTGACGGGATACTCCATGAGAAGGAGGCCCTGCCCCTGAGGATGCATCCTGCAGTCGCCTCAAGGATAAAACTGATGGCCTCCATGAATATCGCCGAAAGGAGGATGCCACAGGATGGCAGGATCGAGGGTACCTTTGCAGACAGGGAGATAGATATCAGGGTCTCTACACTGCCCAGTGTGCACGGTGAAAGCATTGTGATGAGACTGCTGGATAGGGAATCCTCCTTTATCACACTCGAGAACCTCGGCTTTGATGACCACCTCCTCCGGCTTTACCAGAGGCTGATCCAGCAGCCCTATGGTATGATACTGATAACAGGTCCTACCGGTAGCGGAAAGAGCACCACTCTATATGCGTCTCTTGATAGAATAAACACCCCCCAGAAGAAGATCATCACCATAGAGGAACCGGTTGAGTATATGCTCAAGGGGGTGACCCAGATAAATGTGAGGCCAAAGATAGGGCTGACCTTTGCCACAGGTCTCCGGCATATAGTCAGGCAGGACCCCGATATTATCATGGTGGGAGAGATCAGGGACCTGGAGACCGCCTCAATAGCAATCCATGCGGCCCTTACAGGTCACCTGCTGTTCAGTACACTCCATACGAACGATGCCCCTGGAGCGATTACGAGGCTGATGGACATGGGTGTTGAGAATTACCTTGTCTCTTCAACCCTCATAGGTGTGGTGGCACAGAGGCTCGTGAGGAGGGTATGTACCAGTTGCAGGGAGGCATATGAGGTCCCGAGGGAGTTGCGGGAGGAGTTCGGTCTTACAGAAGAGAGCCTCTACAGGGGCAGGGGATGCAGTGAGTGTTCAGGTACAGGGTACAGGGGGAGGATAGCGATCTTCGAGTTGCTTGTGGTCAATGACGAGATAAGGGAGATGATAATGGAGAAGGCCACAGCGGCAGAATTGAGGGAGAGGGCGATAGCACTTGGCATGAGGACACTGAGACAGGATGGGATACTTAAGGCCACAAAGGGGATTACCACGCTGGATGAGGTCCTCCGTGTCACACAGACAGAGATAGTATGAACAGAGCCGGATATGCCCTCCTGATGGTCCTCTGGACAATGGTCTTCCTTATTGTAGTCGCCTCAACATTTGTCCTCTCAAACAGGCTGAACACAGCAATGACACGTAACTACAAGGAGAAGACCCTCTCCTATGCGATTGCGCTCAGGGGATACAATGAGGCCCTCAAGTATCTGCTTTCAGACAGAGACCCAGCAGTAGACTTTCTTGACCGCAAGGGCCTCCTCCACCTTGACAGAGAGAGCAGACCCCTGCCAGCGAGGATAGAGTTCACCGATGGGGTGGCTGAGGTGAGGATCACGCCTGAGGACGCCAAGGTAAACCTGAACTTTCTGAGGGATGACCTCTTGAGGGGGTTGCTGCTGTCTCTCGGATACCCCCCTGAGAGGGTGGATGAGATGGTGGACAGCCTGAAGGACTGGATAGACCCGGACGATGCACATAGGCTCAATGGAGCGGAAGACGAGTACTACAGGGGGTTGGGCTACACATCAAAGAATCAGCCCCTTGACACCCCGTGGGAACTCCTCCTTGTAAAGGGGTTTGGCAGGGACGTCCTCTATGGCTCAGAGGAACACCCGCCACTGCTGTCCTATATCACCACCTACGGCACAGGAGGGATAAACATAAACACCGCCAGTGAGAGGATAATGAGGTTAATGGGGATCCCTGAACCTGATATAGAGATGGTGATGAGGTACAGAGATCCTGAAATTGGAGGGCTGAGGGTGATTCCTGGTGTATTCGCGTCAAAGGGATTTAACAAGACGGCCTCCACTGTATTCAGTATAGAGGTTTCAGGTCATTATAAGAACTCTGATATTGGTTATAATATTCATGCAGTGGTTCAGAGGAGGCCCCATATAAGAGGCTTTAAGGCAGAGGTGCTCTACTGGAGAGAAGATGTCATTTATAGCAGTACTAAGGATAAGCGAAAAACGGCATAGACTACTGATCATCAAGTCCCGACTGCTGAAATCCATAGTGGTGGATGAGGCTGTCGTGGAAGATGGTTCTGATGCATTGAAGGAGACCCTCAGGGAAAAGGGGGCCAGATATCCTCTGCAGGGCGTTATAATCCTCTTCCCCTTCTACCATACCATATCCGATTTTTTCACACTCCCCTTAAAGAGGTCCTCAGACATAGCAAGGGCGGTACCTTTTAAGATGGAGGACACACTGCCTCTACCCCTGGAGGAGTATCTCTTCGGTTTCAGGGTGATTGATCGGACAGAAGAGGGGAGCAGGGTCATCGCAGCAGCCCTTTCAAGGGCAAAGGCAGAGGAGTATTTCAGCCTGGCAGAGGAGGCTGGTGTGCGGGTCATCTCCCTGAGGCCCTACTTTACCGAGGTGGCAGGCTATTTCCAGAGGAAGTACATCTCTTCAGAGAGGCACTCATGTCTTCTGTACAGAGAGTCCGAATACCTGCAGATCGCCTGCTTTAAAGAGAAGAGACTCTCGGAACTGAAGAGGGCAAAGGCACTTGAGATACTGCTCAGGGACCTCCCCCATGATGCCGACTTCTACATACCCACAGGAATGGAGACAGCCCTTGAACAACCAAGGAGGGTGCCCATTGATGAGAGAGAGGTCCTTACAAAGGCACCGACAGGGTCGCCCCTGAGTATTGAGTTTTTGCCCAGGCCCTTAGTGGCAGAAGCGACAATTACAAAGGTGGCCACTGTATTGTTAGCACTCGCCATTGTAATCCACCTCCTCTCAGGGCTCCTTCCCTACTGGAGATTCCATCTGGCACTGAGAGATACAGAACAGAGACTCTCAACCCTTGAGCAAAAGGCACTACCCCTTCTGGATGACAGTGAACGGTTCAGAAGGGTCTCAGGACAACTGAAAGAACTCACAGCGGTAAGGGAGAGGACCTTCAAAGGGGTGGTTATTCTGAGGGAACTGACTGAGAGGGTACCTCTTGATGCATGGCTTCAGTACCTGAAATACGAGGGAGACAGGGTGGAGATAAGGGGATATGCAGGAGATGCCCTGGAAACACTGAAGTCACTTCAGGGATCTGCTATATTCGCTGAGATGAAACTCCTGTCACCCATTGTAACCAGAGATGAAGGGGAACAGTTCAATATAAGGTTGAAGGTGAAGAGATGAGACAGAGGCAGACCCTCCTGGTGGCTGTGGCAGTCGTCGTGGCAGTCTTTCTGGTTGTCCAGACACTACAGTCCCGTATACCCCTGATGGAGGATGAACTGTTTCAGAAACAGAAGAGGCTTCAAAGGTATGAATCGATACTGGCTGAGGGTGATGTCATAGGGAAGGCCCTCAGGGCGGCCACAGACAAACTTGAGGATCTGAAGAAAGGGCTGCTGAAAGGAGGGGGGGTCCAGTTGCAGGAACTGGTGAGGTCGGGCCTTGACAGTGCAGGGCTGAAGACAATTTCACTGAGACCACTTGAACCGGTAGACACAGAGACCCTGATTGTCTATCCCCTGCAGTTGACCTTCACCGGAGATCTGAAGGCAGTGGTGGAGTTCCTCAACTCACTCTGTACAGAGAGATATCTCATTGAGATAGAGTATCTGAAGATCAGGCAGATGAATGTGAAGGAGCCGGGACAGTTGAGGGTAGAGATGGAGATAAGAGGGTTCAGTATGAGGGAGGTGAACAGTTGAAGAGATATCACCTCTTGTTGGTTCTCTGCCTTATTTATCTTGCCTATGCCTCCTATTCTCTTTACACTGCTCTCAGTTATAGACCCGGACAGTTCAGGCCTCCCGAAAGGGTGAAGACAGAGATAGAGATACCTTCACCTACAGAACCACCGGAGGACTGGGTGGGCCTTGTGGTACAGAAGAACCTCTTTGTACCAGGCAGGGGGGAGCCTCCCCCTGAGCCGGAGATAGTGCCTGAGGAGGTACCACACGAGGAGGTCCCGAGGGAAGAGATTGTACTGAAAGGAATAGTTTATAATCAGTATGGTGAATACATAGCGATACTTCAGATCGGGGAGAAAAAACCGGTGAGACTGAAGACAGGGGAGAGCGTCGGAGAGGTGAAGGTCATGAGGATTGATGACCGTACGGTGGGGCTGATGTATGGTGATATCCCCCTGGAACTCACCTTCAAACAGGTGGAGGAACTGAAATGAGAGTCCTCTGTTTTCTCCTCTTTCTCACCCTTCTTGCGGGTTGTGCCAGGAAAGAGGTGATAAGACCAGAGGCCACCCCATCCGGGCCTCCTGAGGTGAGAGAGGAGGCAGAAGAGGTACTGAAACTCCCTGAACCACCGGAAGAGGCAGTCCCTCAGAGACCAGAGAAGGTGATAAAGAAACCCCAGGAACCTGTGAGGGTGGAAGGTGAGAAAGAACAGAGGTACATTGTGCTCAACTTTGAGGATGCCGACATCCAGACGGTGATATCCACTATCGGCGAACTGCTCGGAATCAATTATTTGTTATCGCCAGGAATATCCGGCAAGGTGACCATCCAGTCTTATAGAAAATTCCCCTACAGGGACCTCTTTCAGGTCTTCCAGAGCATACTTGAGTTAAACGGACTCACTGCTGTGAAGGATGGACCTGTGTACAAGATCGTACCAATCGGCACAGCAAAGACCGAGCCGACCGAGGTACAGAAGGGCAGAGAGGTGAAGATGGTCCTTGATTCCACCTTCGTAACCCAGATTATCCCCTTGGAGTATGTAAGGGCCTCTGATGCCGCCTCCCTGTTAAGGGGATTGATCCCTAAGGGGTCTGACATCATTGTCTATGAGCCTACTAATCTGCTTATTGTCACGGCAAGACCCCATGCACTCGTGAAGATCATGAAGATCCTTGAGGCTGTTGACATACCCCCCTCTGATAGGGAAAACATCAGGACATTTGTGTATTATGTTGAAAATGGCGAGGCTAAGAAACTCGCAGAGGTACTGAAGCAGTTGTATGCCAGGAATGAGAGAAAGGTCCCTGTCAGAAAAGGACCACAGGCAAGATTTGTACCCGCAAGAAAAAAGACCCCTCAGCAGGTGGAGCCCACTGTGGTGGGGGCCCTGCCTGGAGAGGTGAGGGGCGAGATTACTATTACTGCCTATGAGGACATAAATGCCCTGATCATAAAGGCGAGCCCCTCTGACTATCTCACGATACTTCAGACACTGAAGAAACTGGATATACCTCCAAAGCAGGTCCTGATAGAGGTCCTTATCGGAGAGATAACGCTCACTGACAGTACACGTTATGGACTGGAGTGGTTATTGAAGAAGTTCGGTGGTACGAGTGTGACGGTCCAGAATGTGAATATAGGACAGGGTGGTCTCTTCGGCACAACTGAAGAGGGCAAGATCCTGCCAGTACAGAGCAGTGGTTTTTCCACCATCGTCTCCGGTGTGCTCAATGCAACACAGGTGAACTCGATAATAAACTTCCTTGTATCCAGAGGTGCCCTTAATGTCCTTGCGAGTCCCCATATCCTGGCACTTGACAACAGGGAGGCGAAGATTGAGATAGGCGACGAGATACCAATAGCAACAGGATTGACCCAGCAGCCAGCCACAGGCACCGGCGCTACCACCCTTGTCTCTACAGGTCAGATTCAGTACAGGACCGCGGGTATCATACTCACAGTAACACCCCATATAAGTGAAAAGGGTAAGGTGACACTCAAGATAAGTCAGGAATTCAGCAGTCCTGGGCAGACCTATAAAGTGGCGGATCAGGACTTTCAGGGTTTTATTACCAGAAGGGCCCAGACCACAGGTGTGGTAAAGGACGGGCACTCACTCCTGATAGGCGGCCTCATCTCAACAAAAAAGACAACCTCCCAGAGCGGGGTGCCCTTGTTGAGTGATATACCTCTGCTAGGGGGCCTCTTCAGGACAACAAATGAGAAAGATGTAAAAACCGAGTTGATTGTGATGGTCACACCCCATATAATCAGGTCAGAGGAGGATGTGGACAGGATACTCAGGGACTTTCAGGACAGGATTAAGACCATCAAGAAGGAGATAGATGAGATGAGAAGGCCAGGCGGGACCCCTTTTAGAGGAGGTCCTTAAATAAAAATAGGAGGTGTATTATGAGGAGATTCATCGCCCTGGTAGTTGCTCTCACCTTCAGCATCTTCTCATCTGTCACCTCTGCAACCTCTGCACTTGTTGACACAGAGACCCTCATCGCCACTCAGATGGACAGAGAGGCAGACCTCCTGAAACTGCAGAAACTTCTTGAGACAAAGATCCTGAAGGAAAAACTGAGGTCAGTTGGGCTAACAGAAGAGGAGGTGATGCAGAGGCTAAAGGGACTCGATGATGATCAACTGCATCACCTCGTAAGTCAACTGGATGGGATAAGGGTAGGTGGTGACAGCGGTCTTGGTCTTCTGGTCACCCTCCTGGTAATAGCCATACTGGTGGTGATACTCCTACAACTTACCGGACACAGGATTGTGGTGGTTGAAGGCTGAAGGACTGGCCCTCTGTCTCCTTTTCCTGCTGGCCGGGTGCTCAGCCACCATTGAGAGGGGCAGAGGGACAGATGTGTTGCTTGATGTCCCCTTCTACCCCTATGAGGGGGGGCTCTGTGGTGCCTCTGCACTGGCCTCAGTACTTTCCTACTGGGGACAGGTGACAACCATAGAGGACGTGGCAGCCGAGGTCTATAATCCAAGACTGAAGGGCACATTGAGTATTGACCTGCTGCTTTATGCCGAAAGGCATGGCCTTGAGGCGAGGCTCTACAGAGGGGGCCTCAGAGACCTGAAAGAGAGATTGGATGAGGGGATCCCGCTCATCGTAATGGTTGACTACGGGATAGCAGGTCTACAGAAGAACCACTTCCTGGTAGTCACTGGGTACTCGGAGGAAGGGGTGCTTGTCCATACCGATACAAGGAGAAACCATTTCATCCCGTACGAGAGGTTTCTGAGAATATGGAGGAGGACAGGTTACTGGAGCCTCCTGATAAAGGCAGGAGATTGATGGTGCAGGTCAGCAGGGCAGAGAGATTTCTCCTGCTACTGATCATCCTTTCTGTGGGCTGTAGTGGGGTAAAGGTGGTAAAGGAGGTTGATCCACTTACCCCGGAGGAACACCTCAGTCTGGGTTATGTCTATGAAAGGAGGGGCGAATATGAACTTGCCCTTGAGCACTACAGAAAGGCCTCTGCCAGTGTCCCCGAGGCCCTGCTTGCAGCAGGCAACCTCTGTTACAGGACTAAAAGATATGAGGATGCCGAGATGTTCTACAGGAAGGCGATGAGACACTCCAGTGTGGCCCCTGATGCGATGAACAACCTTGCATGGCTTTACTGCACCCTTGGCAAAAGGCTCAAAGAGGCGGAGGCCCTTATACAGCAGGCCCTGAAGGAGCGGCCAGAAAGGGAGGCCATCTACAGGGATACACTTAAATGCATAAGGGAGAAACTGGGTGATACACATCTACACAGGTGAGGGCAAGGGGAAGACGACTGCTGCTGTGGGACTCGCCCTCAGGGCAAAGAGCAGGGGGTTGAGGGTCCTATTCGTGCAGGTGATGAAGACCACTGCTGAGGGAGGGGAGACCGAACTGATGGAGGCACTCTCCATCAAGGTGAAGAGATACAGGGATGTGCCATCACCGCTCTTTTCCCCTGAAATAGACAGGGACAGGGTGGCCATAAGAGTGAGGCAGATACTTGGGGAACTCCTGTCTGATGCACATAATTATGATATGGTTGTGATAGACGAATTCAACAACCTCTTGAACAGCGGGATGCTGGAGGAAGAGGAGGCGATCCGGTTTATCAAACAGTTTCCCGGTCAGACGGAACTGGTCCTCACAGGCAGGGGTGCGACTGACAGGATGATAGAGGTGGCTGATTATGTCACCTATATGAAGGCGATAAAGCACCCCCATCAGAAGGGGCTGAAGGCAAGAGAGGGGATTGAGTATTAGAGTTCTCCAGGAGCGAGTTCCTCGATCTCTGGCAACTCTGAGAGGTCCTTCAGTCCGAAGTAGAGGAGGAACTCCTTAGTGGTGCCATAGAGCAGGGGCCTGCCGGGCACCTCCTTCTTACCCACGACCCTGATGAGTCTCTTCTCAAGGAGGCTCTTTATCACGGCATCAGAATTTACCCCTCGCAGTTCTTCTATTTCTGCCTTTGTAATTGGCTGACGATATGCCACTATTGCGAGGGTCTCAAGGGCGGCCCGGGAGAGTTTGGCGCCTGCCTGTCCACCTTTCAGGGGTTTTATCCACTCAGCCACCTCAGGGGCGGTCACCATCTGGTATCCCTCTGCCACCTCCACGATCCTTATACCTGAGCCCCTCCGGGTATACTCCGCCTGGAGTTCTGAAATCAGGGTCTGGATCTCTCCTTTAGGAAGACCGGTGAGTTTCTGAAGTTCCTTTAGTGAGAGGGGGGTACCTGCGACGAAGAGCAGTGCCTCTATCACCGGCTTTTTCTCAGTCCGCACCTTATCCCTGACCCATCTCTTCTCTCATCAATTTGTATTCAATGCTGTCAACAAGTGCCTGCCAGGAGGCCTCTATAATGTTCTCGGAGACACCCACGGTACCCCATCTACTGCCATCATCGCCGGACTCGATCAGGACCCTCACCTTGGCTGCTGTTCCCCTGCCAGCAGTGAGGACCCTCACCTTGTAGTCATAGAGCCTGACCTGTTTCAGTTCAGGATAGAACTTCTCGAGCGCCTTGCGGAGGGCATTATCAAGGGCGTTCACTGGACCATTACCTGTGGCTGCTGTATGCTCAATGTGCCCCCCCACCCTCACCATTATGGTTGCCTCACTGATCGGCTCCTCAGTCTCAGACCGTTTTTCCACTATGACCCTGAATCCTATAAGATCAAAGAACCTCCTGTGGAGCCCCATTATCTTCTTGACAAGGAGTTCGAAGGATGCCTCGGCTGCCTCAAACTGGAAGCCCTGATTCTCCAGTTCCTTCACCTGATGCAGTATCTCAGCAAGCAGTGGAGAGTCCTTCTTCAGGAGTATACCGAACTCCTCGGTCTTCCTCAGGATATTGCTTCTACCTGCAAGGTCAGAGATGAGTATCCTTCTTGAGTTGCCAACCAGTTCAGGTCTTATATGTTCATATGTCTCAGGGTGCTTCTCAATCGCTGAGACATGGACACCACCTTTGTGGGCAAAGGCACTATCACCCACATAGGGCTGACGCTTGAAATGCCTGAGGTTGGCCAGTTCGTTCACAAAACGTGAGACCTCCCGGAGTTTTCTTAACTGTTCATCGGAAATACACCTGAGCCCCATTTTTAACTGTAGATTCGGGATTATGGAGCAGAGATTGGCGTTACCGCATCTTTCACCCAGTCCATTGATGGTCCCCTGCACATGCACTGCTCCGGCCTTTACCGCCATAATGGAGTTTGCAACAGCACAATCAGTGTCATTATGGGCATGTATCCCGATGGGGGTCTTGAGGGCCTTTTTCACCTTCCTAGTTATCTCGGAGACCTGGTGGGGGAGACTCCCGCCATTTGTATCGCAGAGGACGATCCTGTCCGCCCCTGCCTCCTGGGCTACCATGAGGCACTTCAGGGCGTATTCAGGGTTCGCCCTGTAGCCATCGTAGAAGTGCTCTGCATCAAAGATGAGGAGGTCAACCTCTGGCCTTAAATAACTCAGGGTGTCATGGATCAGCTCCAGATTCCGTTCTAAACTCACCTTCAGTGCATGGGTGGCATGGAAGTCCCAGGTCTTGCCAAACACCGTGATAGCCCCTGTGTTTGCATCCAGCAGTGCCCTTATATTCGGGTCCCTGTCTACGGGGAGGGATGCCCTGTGGGTGCTGCCAAAGGCCACAACCCTTGTGTTGTGGAGAGGGAGTTTCTTTACCTTTCTGAAGTATTCTGCATCTTTGGGGTTGGAGCCGGGCCAGCCACCCTCAACAAAGTGTACTCCCAGTTCGTCAAGTTTCTCGGTGATCCTGAGTTTATCCTCCACACTGAAGGTTATATCCTCGGCCTGGGTTCCGTCTCTCAATGTGGTGTCGTATATCTCTATCTTTTTCATAATCTTTAATATAACATAAAAAGTCAATAAATTCCGCATACCCAGATTTGCCGATCCTGATCTGACGCATACTCAGTGATAGAAATGCTAAAATATCCTTATGAAGAGGAGAAGAACGAGACAGGTGAGGATTGGTGATGTACCCGTTGGAGGGGATGCACCTGTGGTGGTACAATCCATGACAAAGACCTTCACCACTGATACCAGGGCAACTATCAGGCAGATAAGGAGGCTCCAGAGGGCTGGTTGTGAGATAGTGAGGGTGGCGGTACCAGATGAGCAATCTGTGGAGGCCCTCAAGTACATACTCACCAGGACGGAGATCCCCATCATAGCAGATGTACACTTTGACTGGAAACTTGCGATCGGTGCCATCAGGGCAGGTGTTCACGGATTGAGGATCAATCCTGGCAATATTGGGGCCTCATGGAAGGTGAAGGAGGTGGTAACCGTGGCGAAGGAGAGGGGGGTACCGATAAGGGTTGGTGTCAATTCAGGCTCTCTGCCAAAGGACATCCTGAAGAGGTATGGTCATCCAACGCCTGAGGCCCTTGTTGAGGCCGCCCGCAGACAGATAGAGACCCTTGAGGAACTGGATTTTCATCTGATAAAGGTCTCTCTGAAGGGGACCTCTGTACCTCTGACTGTTGAGGCCTACAGGGCATTCTCAGAGGAGTTTGATTATCCATTGCATATAGGGATAACTGAGGCGGGACCTCCACCAGAGGGTCTGATCAGGAGCAGTGTTGGGCTGGGGATACTCCTCTATGAAGGTATAGGCGATACAATCAGGGTCTCTCTCACGGCACCTCCCTGGGTTGAGGTGGAGACTGCCTACAGGATTCTCTCATGCCTCGGTATAAGGGAAAGGGGGGTTGAGGTCTACTCCTGCCCCACCTGTGGTAGATGCAAGGTGGATATCCAGGGTCTTGTAAGAGAGGTAAAGAGGTCCCTGAGGGATGTTAATAGACCCTACAGGGTGGCTGTAATGGGATGTATGGTGAATGGACCTGGTGAGGCGAGGGAGGCAGACTTTGGTCTGGCTGGTGGAAGGGGTGAGGCCCTGATCTTCAGACATGGCAAGGTCCTCGGAAAGGTGCCAGAGGAGAGGGTGGTGAATCACCTCCTCTCCCTCATAATGGCAGAAGAGACACAGGATGAAAGTGATTGAACATATAGGACAGATGCAGGAGACCTCAAGGGCCTTGAGAAGGGAGGGCAAGGAGATTGGATTTGTGCCTACTATGGGTGCACTCCATGAAGGTCATCTAAGTCTCATTAGGAGGTGTAAGGAAGAAAACGATACCACGGTGGTAAGCATATTTGTTAACCCAACACAGTTTGGCCCCACAGAAGACTATGAGAGATACCCCAGGGACCTTGAGGGTGACTCTGAAAAACTGAGGTCCCTTGGAGTCGATATACTGTTCTTTCCATCTGTGGAGGAGATGTATCCTGAAGGTTACTCCACATATGTGGAGGTGGAAGGACTCTCCAACCATCTCTGTGGTCTCTTCAGACCAAGCCACTTCAGGGGCGTGGCGACAGTGGTGACCAAGTTGTTTAATATCGTGATGCCTCACAGGGCATATTTCGGGTTAAAGGACTATCAGCAGGCCCTTATTATCAAGAGGATGGTGAGAGACCTGAATATGGATGTCCAGATAATCACCTGTCCCACTGTCCGTGAAGTAGATGGTCTTGCAATGAGTTCAAGAAACCAGTACCTGTCAGAGTCAGAGAGACGCTCTGCCACCGTGATTTACAGGACGCTCCTCAGGGCAAAGGAGGCACTGGAGAGAGGTGAGGACTTTGGGACCGTGAAGACACTTATGGTAGAAACCCTCAGTTCAGAGCCCCATGTAAAGGAGATCCAGTATGCATCGGTCTATGACCCGGAGAGTCTTGAAGACCTGTCACAGAGGCAGCGTGAAGACTACAGTGGCTCAGAGGTACTCCTTGCTATAGCAGTCATAATAGGGCCTGCACGGCTCATTGACAACATGCTTGTGAGGTTAAGAGACTGACTTTACTCCTTTCAGATTTAAATCCCCTCAATAGTCTCCGTTAAAACAGATGGAAAATATTTAGTTTTTAGTGGGCACTACCGAGTTCTAAAGACGAATCAGGGATAGCACGGAGATCTGGATTTTTCAGCAATCCGGAACCTGAATGACTGCTTGCATATAAGTGACAGGATTGACTAATATTTTATTCAAGACATGGTTCTGGAGGTTTGAGGGATGTTCCCAATAAAGGACACGGTACCGAGCAGGGAGTTTCCATGGGCCACCTGGACGATAATAGTAATAAACACCGTTGTGTTTCTGATTGAGTTGTCCCTGCCTGAGGAGACACTGAAGGAGGTCTTCTACCATTTTGGTGTGGTGCCTGCAAGATACTCCCATCCCGAATGGGCGATACTCTGGGGACTGCCTGTTGACAACTACTGGCCATTCCTGACGAATATGTTTTTACACGGTGGCTGGATGCACTTTATCAGTAATATGTGGACCCTCTATCTCTTTGGCGACAACGTGGAAGACCGTCTCGGTCACTTCAGGTTCATTGTCTTTTACCTCCTCTGCGGGGTTGCAGCAAGTATCACCCATTATATATTTAACATCCACTCCACTGTGCCCGCTATCGGTGCCTCAGGGGCTATAGCAGGTGTGATGGGGGCCTACTTTCTCATGTTCCCCTTTGCAAGGGTAATCACCCTGATCCCCATCTTCTTTATTCCCTACTTTATTGAGATTCCGGCCTTCGTCTATCTCTGGGTCTGGTTTGTCAGCCAGTTATTCTCGGGCGCGTTTTCTCTACTGTCACCCTCGGAGGGGGGCGGGATCGCCTGGTGGGCACACATAGGGGGATTTGTAGTTGGGATGTTCCTGTTACCTGTATTCAGAAAAAAGGGCCACTCCTACAGGCGGTACTTCGCCGATGAGATATATTTAGACATATAAAGGAGGTAACCGATGGACCTGATTAATATTCTATGGCTCTTTTTCCTGATCACAGCGATTCAGCCTGTGATAAGACAGAGGCTCCTTGAGTCTGCACGACAGAGACTTATATCCAAGATAGAAAAGAAGAGGGGTTCCAGGGTGATACTTATGGTCCACAGACAGGAGACCATGAGTCTTCTGGGATTTCCGATAATGCGCTATATCAACATCAATGACTCTGAAGAGGTGATAAGGGCCATACATATGACTGATCCTGACATGCCTGTGGACCTGATCCTGCACACACCGGGAGGTCTCGTCCTTGCATCATATCAGATAGCCTATGCAATAAAGAGGCATAAGGGGAAGGTCACGGTTTTTGTACCTCATTATGCCATGTCAGGGGGAACCCTTATAGCACTTGCCGCCGATGAGATAGTAATGGGAGAACATGCAGTGCTCGGTCCTGTTGACCCACAGATAGGTGAGTATCCTGCTGCTTCACTGGCAAAGGTGGTTAAGGAAAAGCCCCTGGCAGAACTGGACGACAGGACCCTTATCTATGCCGATATAGGCCAGAAGGCCTTAAACCAGTTGAAGAGACAGGTACTCACACTCCTGGCGGATAAATATCCACCTGAGAAGGCAGAAGAGATTGCCACAGTACTGTCAGAAGGTCGCTGGACCCATGACTATCCCATTACATATGAAGAGGCAAAGGCCCTTGGTCTGCATGTGAGCACGGAGATGCCTCCAGAGGTATATCAACTGATGAGCCTTTACAGACAGCCTGTGAGGCAACAGCCAACAGTGGAGTACATCCCCATACCAAGACACAGGAAGGTATCTGAGAAGGGATAGACCTCAGAATACAGAGGTCTGGGCGGTAAACTCTTCATCCTTTACCCCGAGGACCTTCAGGATCCTGAGGGTTGCAGGCAGTATCTGGTTCTGGATGTAGTAGTCTGTGTCAACATCTCTCAGATCAGCAAACTCTACAGGGACGGCCCTTTTGCTGAGAGATCCAGTGCCCTTTGTGATCACGTATCCGATCACACTGCCAGGGTTGAGGGTAATCCCCTGGTCTCTCAGTTTCTTTGCCGCCTCCACATGGGGAGATGTCTGCTTGTACTGCTCAATCGGCTTTGATAGTTGTTCATATACAACCAGGTCCCTCAGGGAGACCCTGAGGTCTCTTATCCTCTGTATCGTCTCTCTCACATACCTGACAGCACCATCTATGTCCTTCTCATTAAGGACCATCCTCAGCACACGTTCCTGTGTCCTTTTGGCAATCATGGACCAGTCCCTCCTCACCTTCTCCAGCCCCCTCACCTTGAGGTTACCCTCTCTGTCCACGAGGGCATATCTCTTCTTTGCTGTACCTCCCCCTACCTCCTTAGGTATGAAGAGGCCCCTCAGATAGAAACCCTCCAGTTCCACCTTCATTATACCGGGCAGAGAGGAGTTCAGTTCCTCAAGGAAACCGAGGAGTTCATCGTCCTTTCTTCCATCCATCAGGAGAAAGGCGGAGTCAGTATCCCCGTAGACGGGGGTGAAGCCCCTGGCCTCTGCCTCATCCATTATCCTCTTTATCCAGTATCTACCATAGGCGGTGATTGACTCAGCGCACTCCTTGCTGTACCACTTACTTGCCGGGAAGGCATAGTATCCGTAACTGGCATTCGCTATGGTCTTGACGGCCTTCTGTCTGGTATCGTAGAGGTGGTACTCAGGAGAGTCCTTTGGGAAATTCTTCATCTCTTTCTTCAGGTTCTCCCTTTCCATGAGGAGTTCCCGAACTATGGATGACTCAAACCCCTCCCTCCTTTTACAGAAGTGATAGGGCATCTCAGGGACACTGTGCCCATCGCCCTTACAACATTCACAATTGAGCGTCTCTATGGAGATGTTATAGGTAGAGACTATGGATGGATAGAGGGATGCAAAATCAATCACAGCCACCCCCTCATGCATACCCGCCAGAGGCTCCTTCACATATCCTCCTGTATAAGTCTCCTTCTGTCTCCTCTTGATCTCGTCGAACTTTGGCTGGTTCGGGATCACCCTCCTAGTCTGTTTTGCCTTCTTGGAATAAAACCACTCCACCAACTGACTGTAGGTCATCCTTGAGGTATCATAGAGGCTCTGGCAGACCAGTTGCGTCAATTGGAATATCTGGGGTAGCAGTACCTCAGAGAGTCTGAAGGTGAGTTCCGAATCCTTCAGGCAGTATGTGGCGAGCCTTCCCAGATCCTTGCCCTTCTGCCATGCCTCCACTATCTCGTGATACTCCATCTCTATCTTCTCATCACCCAGTATCTCCGAGGAGACCGAATCGAGTGTGAGCACCTCTGTCTGGAGCATAGGGGCGAGGATGTTATTTATGAAGTTGAATATGTCAATATGGACCCTTCCCTTCAGTCTTGCAGTGGAGAACCTCGCCCTCTTCGCAAGGGTCACCCCTGAGTTGTCCCGTGAAAGGGGCCCCAGGTCTGTCTTCAGTGCAGAGGCCCTCTCCCTTATCACATCAAAGTCGTAGAGATCAGAGTTGTATCCAACCACTATGTCAGGGTCATACTCCTGTATGAACTGCACAAACCTCTCTATAAGTGCCCTCTCGTCCTCCACCACCTCCACATACTCAGGATAGGCCCCTTTCTGATAGGTGATTACCCGTTGCTGGTCTCTTGAGTAGAGAGAGACCATCACAAGGGACCTCTGGCCCCTCTTCTGTTCCACCACCTCTGTGTCAAAGGCGAGGACCCTCGGCCCTGGCATCCTCAAGACATCCCATCCCTCCGGTTCAACCCTGTCCGCCTGTAGCACCCTGTCAGCATCTATATCAGAGGATATCTCCTCTCCTTCCACTGTCACCCACTGCATACAGGAGATGCCCTTGTCGAACAGATAGGACCTGTAAAACCCGATCTGGTACTCGTATTCGTCAATGACAGAGCCACTGCCCCCCCTCTCTTTCTCAAGCATCTTTATGATATCCCTTGCCTTGGTCGTATCCTGGGGTCTCGGGCAGTATATCTTCAGAAAGGTCCTCTCCTGCCCCATCCAGAGGAGTCTCTCCTGGACTATCTCCCCCACAGGGAACCTCTTTTTCTTCAGTACCTCCCTTATCTCCTTTTCGGCCTTTGAGACATCGGAAGGAAGGACATAAAAGTAGGGTCTGTAGGAGGTATCATAAACCGCAACTGATGCTCCATCTTCGGTACGGCCATAGAGGATGATGTAAATACTGCCCCGATGTTCCCTGTAGTCGATGTCATAGAGGAAGAGTCTCATTGTCTCAGTTGTCCATTGCCAAGTACTATAAACTTTGTGATTGTCAGTTCTTCGAGCCCCATGGGCCCCCTCGCATGCACCTTGTCGGTGGAGATGCCTATCTCCGCTCCGAGACCGAACTGTCCTCCATCATTCAGCCTTGTAGATGCGTTCACCATGACCGCGGAGGAGTCCACCTCCCTCAGAAACTGCATAGCCCTCTGGTAGTTCTGGGTCACAATCGCGTCCGTATGTCCGGAGCCATATCTGCTGATATGCTCAATCGCCTCCTCCATATCCCTCACAACCCTTACATTCAACACAAGGTCCAGGTACTCCTGAAAGTAGTCTTCCTCCTTCACCTCTTCAAGTCCACCCACAATCGTCCTGGTCCTTTCACACCCCTTTATCCTCACACCGTGGTCCCTGAACACCTGTATCATCTCCGGAAGAAACCTCTCTGCCACCGGTTCGTCCACCAGGAGGGTCTCCATAGCGTTACAGGTGCCTGGCCTCTGGACCTTTGCATTCAGGCATATCTTCTTTGCCATGTTGAGGTCTGCATCCCTGTCAACAAAGACATGGCAGACCCCCTTGTAGTGCTTAAGCACAGGGACCTTGGAGTTTTCTGTTACGGTCCTTATGAGCCCCTCTCCACCCCTCGGGATGACGAGGTCAACCAACCCCTCCAATTTGATCATCTCCATAATTGCGGTTCTGTCTGTCACATCTATGAAGGATATTGCATCCTCTGGCACCCCTGACTCAGAGGCAGCCTGTCTGAGGACCTGGACAATCGCCAGGTTTGAGTTTATCGCCTCAGAGCCCCCTCTCAGTAGAACCGCATTGCCGGCCTTCAGACAGAGTGAGGTGGCCTCCACCGTAACATTCGGTCGTGCCTCATAGATTATCCCTATCACTCCAATGGGGACCCTCATCCTGCCGACCATCATCCCGTTTGGCCTCTGCCACATACGGATTATCTCACCCACAGGATCGGGCAGGGAGGCAACCTCTCTCAGGGCCCCGGCCATCTCCTCTATCCGTTTATCCGTAAGGGTGAGCCTGTCTATCAAGGCCCTGCTGAGGCCCCTGTCCTTCGCGTACTCCACATCCCTCTGGTTCGCCTCCTTGATCGCCTCTCTCTGCTCGAGGATGTAATCTGCCATCCTGAGCAGGGCCCTGTTTTTCACATCTGTTCCCAGGCTCAGTAGCCTCCGGGAAGCATCTTTAGCACTCTTCGCCTTCTCAACCACAAGTTGCCTTATCTGCATACTCTTACCTCCTGAGTTTGGTTCCTTTAATGGACTCTAAAATTTTACTCCTTTACTCCAGCACCGATCAACTATCTTCCTAAATTGCCGATAAAATTCAAAACTCTGGAAGGCGGCATGGGTCCCCACAAAATCTCTGATTTTGTGGGGCAGAGGCAAATCAGGGTATACACATTAGATCTCATGTAAGGTAGATCAGGGCATCTCTCTGAGCCTCTCTACAATTGGTGTGAGGACATCCCCTGCTGACTCCCTGAATAGCAGGGTGGCCATTCCGTCATAGGGGGTCTCCGTTTTGTTGATAAAGATCAGAACTGTGCCTGTCTGATATGCTACTCTCGGTACAGACGCGGCAGGTTCTACCTGTAGAGAGGAGCCTATCATAAGCATCACGTCAGATCTCCTCGCCTCCTCCAGGGCCCTCATCATCGCTTCCTGGGGCATCGCCTCACCAAACATCACCACTGCCTGTTTAATAAGCCCTCCGCAGTCCTTACACCGCGGATCAAATCCCGATTTGGGAAGGATTTCGTATACCTCCTCAATCCCGTACTGTCTCTGACACCCCATGCAGAAGGCCCGCCTACCATTTCCGTGCAGTTCAATAATCGTCTCAGGTGGGCAACCAGCATCCTGGTGCAGTCCATCGATATTCTGTGTTATGATCGTCTTCAGAATGCCCATCCTCTGTAGATCTGCAAGTGCAAGATGTGCCCTATTGGGTCTCGCCCTTGAGAAGTCCCTGTAGAGTTCGTACTTCATCCGCCAGTATTCTTTTCTTGCGTTCTCATCTGTTATAAACTCCTGATAGGTGACCATCCTGTACCTTGTCCAGATACCACCAGGTCCTCTGAAGTCAGGTATCCCGCTTTCAGTAGAGATGCCGGCCCCTGTGAAGGCAACCAGATAATGACACCTCCTGATGATCTCCAAAGCCTTTGCGAGCCTGTGCTCCAGGGTGTCAGACATCTCAGATGTCTCCTCTGGTGTAGAACCTGTGTAGTCTTCTCAGTGCCTCCAGCCTTTCCCTCTGACCCACCTTTGCCCTTTTTATCGCCCTCTCCATTGCGTCCGTAACACGGTCATAGGTGCAGACATCCACAGGATAGGGTATCCTGTCCTTACCGCCAACCGCGTAACTGAACCTTGCGGGGTCCCTGTAGGAGGCCTCCTTACCATAGATGAGTTCCGAGATAAGGGTAAGGGCCCTTAGTGTCTTTGGTCCAACACCTTCTATCTCGAGTAGCCTCTCAAAGTCCTCTGGCTGCTGTTCGTAGGTCCTGGTCAGGACTGTGTAAAACCTGTCGGGATTGATATCTTTCTGCAGGATCTGATAGTGCCTGCGGGGCATGTTGAGGTGAGAGGAGAGGGGTCTATTCATCAACTCCTTCAGTTCTTTGATATTCTTCTCAGGTGGTCTCCTTGACAGTTCTGTGATGAGCCTTCTGATCTCATCGCTCTCTGCTGCCACCAGGTTAAGGGTAGAGGCCCTCCGCTGGGCGAGTATCCCGGTGTGAGGTTCCTCAACGAAGGAGGTGAGCCCTTCACCGAGCCAGTGATACCTCCTGGCGGTGGAGTCTTCATCACAGAGTCCCTGTTGTATGACTGCCCAGTGCCCCCCTCTTGTGAAGACAATCACATGGTGGTACAGCCTGTAGCCATCCTGTACTGCGGAATTATCCACCTTTGCTGTCAGTTTGGATATCCTGATAAGCCGTTCAGTGGGTAATCCCTCCCTGTCACCTATCTCAAGGAGGGTCTGAGGGGTCCTCAGAGAGGTCTTCCCCTTTCCTCCTGCGACAAATAGCCCCAGGTCTGACCTCTCCTTGAGGGCCTCTCTCATGGCACCTGTAAGGGTGGTTGTCAGACCGCTTGAGTGCCAGTCAAAACCCACCACACAACCAAGACTCTGGAACCAGTAAGGATCAGAGAGCCTCCTCAGCAACTCCCTGGGCCCGAATTCAATACAGAGTGTCTCCATTATCACGCCCACCAGAGAGGTCATCCTCTGGAAGAGCCAGACAGGGGCATTACCCCCATGCAGTGGCATTGTGGCTATCCCTGTCCGCTTTATCATCTCCTCCTCGGCAGTCTTACCCGGAAGGTGGTCCCTTCGCCAGGGGTGCTCTCCACCTCAATACTTCCACCATGATCCTTTACTATGCTGTAGGCGATTGAAAGACCGAGGCCTGTCCCCTCATTTACCTCCTTTGTGGTGAAGAATGGGTCAAATATCTTTGGGAGCTCTTCCTCTGGTATGCCAGTGCCATTGTCGGTCACCTCTGCTATAACCACTTCCTCTTCAGGGTTGTAGTATGTCCTCAATTCTATGTACCGCTCCTTCTTCCCTGAGTGCTGAAGTGCATACTCTGAATTCAATATCATATCCAGGAAGACCTGTTGTAACTGCTGGGGATCTGCCTCTATAAAGGGCAGATCGGCGTAGTTCCTTCTCACCTCTATCTGGGCATTCTTGAGCCAGTGTTCCCTCAAAAGTATGGTGCTCTCAAGGAGGTCATTCAGATTGACGGACCTGTACTGTACCGGTTTTTGACTTGCGAACTGTTGCAGGCTCTCCACTATCTTACGACATCTCTCTGCAGAGGTGTAAATGTTGTTGAGCATCCTCTGATGTTCTGGATCATTGATCCTCCTCATCAAAAGTTCAGTGTATCCCATTATACCTGTAAGGGGGTTGTTTATCTCATGGGCCACCCCGCCTATCATCCTCCCGAGAGAGGTGAGTTTATCTGTAAAATAGAACTGCTCCTTCATCCTGTGGTGTTCGGTGGTATCCTTTAGTATAATCGTCTTGACCTCTTCATTCTTCACTGATACAGTATAGACGTCAACCAGATAGACCCTTCCGCCTTTCATTATCTCTTCTGAACCATGTTGGCCCTTCTTCAGGACCTCTCTAAAGATCTCAATCTCCACCCCTTCAAGGTCCTCTATCCTCAACCCTTCACACTCCTTTATCGGTATATTTATCATATCTGCAAAGGGGCGATTGCACCTGAGTATCCTGCCTTCTGAATCAACCAGTACAATGGGGTCACAGATGGAGTCTATGGTGGCCTGCCAGAGTCTGTTGCTCTCGGCCACCCTCTCAAAGAGGAGGCTGGCCATCACGGAGGCGGTAGCAGTATCAACAAAGAGTTCAACCACCGTGTGTCTTGACAGGGACATCTTCTCACCACTTCTGAACAGCAGGAGGAGTCCACCAGAGGCAGAGACTCCGAAACGGAGGGGATAGTAACTGTAAGACCAGCCCTCTGCACCTTTTATCTTGAGTAAATCACTATCTCTTAAGACTCCATGGATTGGCTCCTTTACCTCTGTAAGCGGCTCTATATCGTCCTCCTTAACCTCAATCTTATCTGTATACAACCTCAATTCACCGTGTGTCTGGCTTACAAAGAGCACACCTGAATCCGCCTTGGATATGCCCATAGCAGCCCTGAGAAACATCTGGAGTGTTGGCCCTAAATCCACCATGGCATTCATCTGTCTTATATAGGATGAGGTCTCCACGAGGAGATCAGAAAATTCCAGCAGGAGGTTGTACAGATGCAGGGATTCCTTTGAAGCCCTGTAGGCATCCAGGGTCTTCTTCGCAACCTCAGGCAGGATAAGGTGATAGTCTTTATCCTTCACGATGTAGTCATAGGCCCCTGCCTTCATCGCCTCCATGACCAGTGCGGCACTCCCATAGGCCGTCATAACCACCACAGGGACCTCGCACCCCTCTGCCCTGAGGTGTCTGGTGAAAGCAACACCATTCTGCCCCTCAAGCAGGTAATCCACAAAGAGGAGGTCAATATCAGGGTTTTCCTCCAGTATCTTCTCCGCCTCCTCTGCTGAAGAGGCAAAAAGGACGGTGTCTGAGGGAGATGAGGCCCTGAAACTCTCCTTGATCAGTTGCTGCTGGTAGGGACTGTCCTCTACCACCAGTATCTTTGCCATCACACACTACCTGAGTTGAGTTCCCTGAGTACCCTCTCCGCCAGAGGCCTGTTCATACCCTCTGTCTCGGCGATCTCCTCCACAGTTGCCTTTCTTATGGCCTCAACAGAGCCAAATCTCCTCAGCAGGGCGAGTCTCCTCTTTTTCCCGATCCCTTTAATCCTTTCAAGTGGTGAGGCAAGGGCCTCTTTGCCCCTCAGTCTCCTGTGAAAACTGATAGCGAAACGGTGGGCCTCATCCCTTATCCTCCTCAGCAGAATCGCCTCTGCCCCCGGGTCATCTGCAGGCTCCACCCTTCCGTCTGGCAGAAACACCCTGTCTGGCGATTTGGCAATAGATACAATCTCTACCTCGCCCACGGCATCACCAAGGACCTCTGATGCCACCTCTAAGGCCACCTCGAGGTGTCCCCTCCCACCATCAACCAGGATGAGGTCTGGCAGGTCCTCCAGTTTAAGAAGGATCCTCCTGAGGACCTCTCTCATCATCGCGTAGTCATCGATACCCTTCACCTCCCGGATCTTCAGGTGTCTGTACCTGTCCTTTTTAAACTCTCCATCCTCCCACCAGACGAAGGCACCCACTGAGAAACTACCATAGATGGTGGAGATATCGAAGCCACCGATACTGTGAGGTATCCTTGTTAAGTGGAGCCTGTCCCTGAGGGACCTGAGTACTGCCTCTGTCGGGGCACCCAGTCGTGTGGACAGGATCATGGAGGCGTTCGTCTGTGCCATCTGGAGCAACTCCTCCTCCTTTTCCTCCTGAGGAGTATTGATCTGTACGCCTGTTGATCTCCTGTCTGCAAGCCATGCCTCAAGGACCCTCCTGTCAGAAGGTTCTATGGGGACCACTATCCTCTCTGGCATCACCATCTCCTTTGCATAGAAGTACTTTATGAACTCTGCAAGAAGCATTCTATCATCTAAATGGGAGGTCTCTCTCAGAAGAAAGTCCTTCATACCTATCATTATCCCTGACCTCACAAAGAAGACCACCACCAGAGTCTCTTCACCCTGTCTGCTCATTCCTATAATGTCTATATCCTTCGGCTCTGAGGAGACCACCTTCTGAGATTCAAAGGCCCTCTTCAGTGCCTTTAATCTGTCTCTAACCTTTGCTGCCTCCTCAAACCTCATCTCGTCAGACAGTCTCCACATCTTTCTCTCCAATTCACTTAGGAGTTCATCTTTCCTTCCCCTCAGGAACCTCACCACTTCATCAACTGCCTTCATATACTCCTGTCTGGAGATCAGACCTGCACAGGGAGCAGGACATCGCCCCATCTGGTACTGAATGCAGGGTCTCCTGGGTCTGTCCAGCCTGTATCTGCATGGCCTGATCCCAAAGTGCTTCCTCACAAAGGCGAGTGTCTCCCACACAGAAGATGCGGGTATATAGGGACCGAAGTACTCTGCACCATCTCTACCGATCCTTCTTACCACCTCAAGGGTGGGCCATTGCTCCTGTCTTGATAGTTTGAGATAGGGATAGTTCTTGTCGTCCCTGAGAACGATATTGTATCTCGGTTTCTGCTGTTTTATCAGGGATGCCTCAAGGGCGAGTGCCTCCCGTTCTGTATCTGTAACAATAAAGGAGAAGTCATCAACCTTTCTCAACATCGCCTCTATCCTGGGTGTCAGTTCTGCTGAGGGCTGAAAGTAACTCCTCAGCCGTGCCCTGAGGTTCTTCGCCTTACCCACGTACAGGACCCTTCCCCTCTTATCTTTAAAGATGTAAACCCCAGGGGCCTCAGGCACTGTATAAAGCCTCTCGAGGAAAGGATCCACTCTTGAGATGGCCCTTACTCCCATCTTGTCGTCAGTCTCCTACACCATTAATCTACACGAAGAGAACAAAAAAATACAATTTTGTTTCCTGTAAATTGTCTATAGAAATTGGTGCTCGGCGGGTGGGGAGCCACTGCCACTCACTACAGTTTTGGATAGATTTAAAGACAAAGAATATAAACCATCCACCAAGGTCTGGAAATAAAGATTACCCCCTCACCATTACCGGGAGGGGGCCTTTCAGGTATTGTGGTCCGATTCTCTTAGCATGAGGATTTACACTTACAAGTACCTGAAGAAAGCCTCTCGACCTTTCTTATCTTCATCACTACACCCCCTTTCATAGGGATTACAACCTGCTTCTTGCAGGTTTTTTATGTTTGAATTATACAAAATTTTCATTTTTTTAGCAAGGATCCGCGTTAGAGCCTGTTTTGTCCTTTGACTTTCGGTCAAAACTCGAGCCGCTCAAACGGTTTGCCTTTCCACAAATGGATAAAGCCAGTTACATCGGCGACGGCGCTGGCAGGTATGCTGATATAAATACTTCTATTTGTCCATAATATCACTGCTGTCCAAAATCACCTGCAATAGTATACACAGGCGGTGTACCGAATAGCAGAGGTCGGATATCAGAGGTCAGAAGTCGGAATCTTCCTTGGTTTTCTGACCTCTGACTTCAGACTTCTGACCTCTGTTTTTTGGCATACCGTCTGTGCCTTAATCCTATATAATATTAAAATGAGGACACTGGCAGGGGCTCTGATAATTCTTATCAGCATCTTCAGCATCTCTACAGGTGAATTTACCATTCATAGCCATAAAGAATTGGTGGCTACAGTGCCAGAGGTTAGAAGACTGGCCGAAGAGGCTGACAGACAACTCTCGTTGATATTCCAGGAGGGTCTCGGAAATAACATAGAGGTCTATATCACCAGAGACAGGGAGTTTCAGAGATTTGCCGGGCCTCTATATGTTGCCTTTGCGATGCCATCTCAGAACAGGATTGTCATAAATTACTCCAGGATGCGCTCCTATGAGACACTTCAAAGCACAATAAAACACGAACTCTGTCATCTCTACCTCCATCAGGCATCCAGAGGCAGGGCGCCGCGATGGCTTGATGAGGGGTTCTGCCAGTGGGCATCTTCTGGTATTTCAGAGTTGATCAGTTTTCAGGGAAAAGAGAGGCTTCTAAGGGCAGCAAGGTCAAAGACCCTCATACCACTGGAATCCCTCACCAGGTTCCCTTCCCAGTCATCCCTTATTGTCCTTGCCTATCAAGAAAGCAGAGACTTTGTTGAGTATCTGATTAAGAAGAAAGGGCCAGAGGGTGTGGTCCGCCTCCTTTCTCTTCTGCGGGATGGTGAGCCCCTCGAGGAGGCAATCAGAGTGGTCTATGGTGAGACCTTAAAAGGACTGGAGCAGGAATGGCAGAAGACACTCTTTTCTCCTTTGCTTTATGTCCGTTTTATCTCAGAGCATCTCTATGAGATCCTCTTTATTACAGGAGCACTCCTTACGGTGGCAGGAGTCTGCATCCTCAGGCGTCGGAGGAGACTTATATTCCAGGATGAAGAGGAAGATGATCCAGGGCGATACTACTAATAAAGGAGCCCTCATTTGGTATAATTCATAGATGTTCAGGATCGCAAAGGAAGGTCAGAGGATTATACTTCTCCTGCTTATTATTTCAGGGGTATCCTTTCTGCTCAGATTATGGCCTCTGGTGATACCAGGTCTCGGTCTTATTCTGTTTCTGTTTTATTTCTTTCGTGACCCTGAAAGAATCCCGCCTCCAGATACCAGTCTCCTCGTCTGTCCGGCAGATGGCAGGGTCGTCTCTGTTAAACACAATGAAAACGGTCACTGGGTGAGTATCTTCATGTCACTCTTTGATGTGCATGTGAACAGGGCACCATGCGATGGGGTGGTGGAGAGGATAGTACACAATCCAGGAAGGTTTAAGGCAGCATATCTTGATGAGGCATCCTTTGAAAATGAGAATACCGAGATCACTCTCAGCACACCCTTTGGTCAGATACTGATAAGACAGGTGGCAGGGGTGCTCGCCAGGAGGATAGTATGCAGGGTGAAAGAGGGCGACACCCTCAGAAGGGCAGAAAGATTTGGGCTGATTATGCTCGGCTCAAGGGTGGATGTTAGACTCCCATCACAAATTCAGATACTGGTAAAGGAAGGGATGCAGGTGAAGGCCGGAGAGACCCCCCTTGCCATCGTAAATCTCAATACCGGAGACCTTCATCTGGAGGTCCCTGGCTGAGAGGAGGCCCAATGAAAAAGGGCGTATACCTGTTACCCAATGGTCTCACACTCTGCGGGATGTTCTTTGGTTTTTACGCTATTGTGATGGCCCTGAGGGGTGACTTCACGATGGGGGCATGGGCGATACTGATTGCTATGGTCTTCGATGGGCTGGATGGATGGGTGGCAAGGATGACCAGTTCCACCACGAAGTTCGGCCTTGAACTGGACTCACTCAGTGATATCGTGGCCTTTGGAGTTGCCCCAGCACTGCTGCTCTACACATGGTCCCTCAATGAGTATGGAAGAGTAGGGATTGCCACCGCCTTTCTCTTTGCGGCCTGTGGGGCACTGAGACTTGCCAGATACAATGTACAGATGCTTTCGGAGGAGAAACGCTTCTTCACTGGGATGCCCATACCAGCAGCAGCCACAATAGTCGCCTCTGTGGTGATCTTCTATCACAGTTTTTCTTTAGAACCTCCTGGCAAGAATCTCCTTATCCTGATGCTTGCCTGGATCCTCTCTCTCCTTATGGTCAGTACACTCAGATTTCACGGGATGAAGGAGTTAGACCTGACAAAGAGGAAACCCTTCTGGGTCCTTGTGTCCTTTCTTCTGGTCCTTTATATCTTGGTGGTTCATCCACCTTTAGCCCTCTTCTCCTTTGCAATGCTATATCTTCTTTGGGGTATAATAGAGAACATATACCTTCTCTATAACAGGAGAAAGAGGGCAAGACACTGATGAGGTATATAAAGATATTTGATACCACTCTGAGGGATGGGGAACAATCCCCTGGCGCCTCCATGAATGTGGATGAGAAACTGCATGTGGCACGCCAGTTGGTGCGTCTAAATGTGGATATTATTGAGGCGGGTTTTCCTGTTGCATCTCCAGGGGACTTTGAGGCTGTACAGAGGATATCAGAGGAAATAAAAGGGGTCACCATTGCAGCCCTTGCAAGGGCGAAGGACGTGGATATTGAAAGGGCTGCTGAAGCACTCCGGCCCGCTGAGCAGGGCAGGATTCATACCTTCATAGCCACCTCGGACATCCACCTGAAGTTCAAATTGAGGATGACAAGAGAGGAGGTCCTTGACGCCGCAGTTGCAGCCGTGAAAAAGGCCCGTCAGTACACCGACGATGTGGAGTTTTCTGCCGAGGATGCGACAAGGAGTGACCGGGACTTTCTCTGCAGGGTGACTGAGGAGGTGATCAGGGCAGGCGCAAAGACTGTCAACATTCCTGACACGGTGGGTTATGCCATCCCCCAGGAGTTTGGCGAGTTGATCGAATACCTGATGAACAGGGTGCCAAATGTGGATAAGGCGACCATATCCGTACATTGCCATAATGATCTGGGACTGGCAGTGGCAAACTCCCTTACGGCAATCCTTAAAGGGGCCGGACAGGTTGAGTGTACCATTAACGGCATTGGTGAAAGGGCAGGCAATGCTGCGATGGAGGAGATCGTGATGGCGCTGAAGGTGAGACCCCAGTACTTCCAGGCTGATACCGGGATTGTTACTGAGGAGATCTACAAGACCAGCAGGCTGGTATCAAAACTCACCGGCATGGTGGTCCAGCCGAATAAGGCGATAGTGGGGGCTAATGCCTTTGCCCATGAGGCAGGGATTCACCAGGACGGCTTCCTGAAGGAACGGTCCACCTATGAGATTATGAGGCCAGAGATGGTCGGTATCCCCCAGAGCAAACTCGTTCTTGGCAAGCACTCCGGCCGTCACGCATTCCGGGAGAGACTGAGGGAACTCGGATATGAACTGAGCGAGGAAGAACTCAACCATGCCTTTCAGAGATTCAAACAACTCTGTGACCAGAAGAAGTACATCTTTGATGATGATCTTGAGGCCCTTGTCTCTGAGGAAGTGAAGAGGGTAAGAGAGGTCTTTAAGTTGATTGACCTGAAGGTCTCCAGTGGCACCGGGACCAGGCCCACCGCCAAGGTGAGGATGGAGATCAGAGGCGAAGAGAGAGAGACCACTGCCACCGGTGACGGTCCTGTAGATGCTACCTACAAGGCGATAGCACGTCTCACCGAGACCGACAGCCATCTCGAGAAGTTTGAGGTGAAGAGCATCACAGGTGGTACAGATGCCCTTGGTGAGGTGATTGTGACCCTGGAGAGGGACGGGAGGACTGTGAGGGGATATGGCTCGGATACGGATATCATAGTCGCCTCTGCAAAGGCCTATGTAAATGCCCTCAACAAACTTGAGGGGAAGAAGAGGGAGCCTCAGCGAGGTGTATAGATGCCGAGACCAATGACAATAACAGAGAAGATACTTGCAGTTCATGCTGGTAGAGAAGAGGTACATCCAGGTGAACTGATAATCGCAAGAGTGGACATGATACTTGCCAATGATATAACCGCCCCGCTTGCCATAAAGGAGTTTGAGAGAATCGGGGCAGGTGATGTCTTTGATCGACAGAGGATTGCCCTTGTACCAGACCACTTCACCCCCCAGAAGGACATAAAGGCTGCAGAACAGTGCAGGATGATGAGGGAGTTCGCCAAAAGACACGGAATCGTGCATTATTTTGAAGTGGGTCGGATGGGTATTGAACATGCCCTTCTGCCTGAGGTGGGGCTGGTACTGCCTGGAGACCTCGTGATCGGTGCAGACAGTCACACCTGTACTTACGGGGCCCTCGGGGCATTTGCAACAGGTGTTGGCTCCACTGATGTTGCCTCTGCTATGGCAACGGGTGAGTGCTGGTTTAAGGTGCCAGAGAGTATGAAGTTTATTTACTACGGGAGGCTCCAGAGGTGGGTCAGTGGCAAAGACCTCATCTTACATACCATTGGTGATATAGGAGTGGATGGTGCCCTTTACAGGGCCATGGAGTTTGAAGGTGAAACAATCAGTGCCCTTCCAATGCATGCAAGACTCACGATGTGTAACATGGCCATAGAGGCGGGTGGCAAATCAGGTATAATTGTGCCTGATGGGATAACGGAGGAGTATGTAAGACAGAGGGCCAGAAGGCCCTATAATCTCTATAAATCAGATCCGCAGGCAGAATATATCGAGGTGAGAGAATACGATGCCTCGAAGATAGAGCCACTTGTGGCCTGTCCTCACCTGCCATCGAATGTGAGGCCCGCAAGGGAGTTGACGCATATAAGCATTGACCAGGTGGTGATAGGTTCCTGTACTAACGGCAGGTATGAAGACCTTGAGGAGGCTGCGAGAGTGATAAGGGGAAAGAAGGTGAACCCCAATGTGAGGATGATAGTGATACCTGCCACCCAGGAGATCTACCGGAAGGCCCTGAAGGAGGGCATCATAGAGACCTTTATAGAGGCAGACGCAGTTGTCTCCACACCCACCTGTGGTCCCTGTCTCGGCGGGCATATGGGAATCCTTGCCAGGGGTGAAAGGGCCATTGCCACAACAAACCGTAACTTTGTTGGAAGAATGGGACATCCTGAAAGTGAGGTATACCTGTCAGGTCCTGCGGTGGCGGCTGCCTCTGCTGTCATGGGCAGGATCGCCCTTCCAGATGAGGTCCTATGAGTAAGTGGACAGGAGAGGAGTGGTGGTAAAAGGGAGCGGGTCTGAAGGCCTCATAAGTCTCGACAGCGGGCTCATAGTCTTTCCATTCGCAGTTGTCGATTACATCGGTAACATCGTCAATTGTAACGAGGCATTTGAAGAGATCTTTGCCAGAGAATCCCCTGTAAAGGGAAAGCATATCCGTGAACTCGATTCAGATGCACTCTGGAGGCTCTTTCTCAGGTGTAAGGCAACCGGCACACAGATAAAGGAAAGGATAAACATCGGTGGAAAGCAGTATGAAGTTGTAGTGAGCCAGAATGGAGAAGGGTATTACTTCAGTGTCTGCCTCTATGAGATAACTCTGTACATCAAAATAGAGGAGGACCTTGTCCGGAGAAACAGGGAATTGATGATTATAAACACCCTTTCTGAGACCTTCATCTCCTCCATGGACCGAGCGGAGTTCTTTAAAGACCTCCTTACCAGGGTCTTGATGCTTGCCGAGTATGAGATAGGGATGATAGTACTCCTGGAAGAAGATACTCTTAGAGTGGTGGCCAGTTCCGGTCTTTCACCACGATTTCTGAAGAGGATCGATGAAGGTGTATTTGAACGAGAGGTATTGAGACGACTATCCTTTCAAAAGTATCCAATGGCGGTCATAGACGAGACAGATGTACATCACTATAGAGTATTCCAGGAGGAAGGCCTTTCCTTTGTGATGATCAGGCAGTTGATGAGTTCAGGTAAGATAGATGGATACCTGATACTCGGCTCCAGGATGCCCAGCACCTTTGATTTTGACCTCGCCTCGCTTATAAATCTCATAGGTAATCATGTCTCCCTGATTGTAGAGAAGTTCAGGCTCTACAATGAGGCAAAGAAACTCTCCATAACCGATCCCCTGACAGGACTCTATAATGTGCGATATTTCTACATGACCCTTAAAACGGAACTCCAGAGGGCCAAGAGATATGGTGAGAACTTTGCGGTGGTTGTCTTTGATATAGACAATTTCAAGGCCATCAATGACACCTACGGGCATCAGGCAGGAGATATGATCCTTCAGGAGTTCGGCAGGACCCTTCTTCAGAAGTCCCGTAAGGCCGACATAGTGGCCAGATATGGTGGTGAGGAGTTTGTACTTATTCTCCCAAAGACATCGAAAAAGGAGGCCCTTACAGTTGCCGAGAGGATATGTGAGAGTATTTCAGAGACCGAGTTTGAATTTCTGAATTCTGCTACTGGAGACAGGGCAAGGGTGATCAATATAACAATAAGCGGGGGGGTCTCAGGGTTTCCAGAAGACGGAAGCACCGAAAAGGAGCTCCTCTATGCCGCAGACATGGCGATGTACAGGGCGAAGGCGGAGGGTAAGGGGAGGGTCTATCTCTACGACAGACAGAAGGATGCAAAGGGTATTCCGAAGGCCTGAGGCATTAAAGGAGAGGCCCTTCAGGTTCTGTCCCGGCTGTGGCCACAGTATACTGCACAGACTCGTTGCTGAGTGTGTGGAGGACCTGGGCGTAAGGGGCAGGACCATAGGGATAGCGCCTGTTGGGTGTGCGGTCTTTGCATATGATTATTTCAACTTTGATGTGATTGAGTGTGCCCATGGCAGGCCTCCAGCAGTAGCAACTGCCCTGAAGAGGCTGATGCCTGATAGGGTCATAATCTCCTATCAGGGAGACGGTGATCTCGCTTCCATAGGTATGGCAGAGATAATCCATGCCGCAAACAGAGGAGAGAGGTTCACTGTAATCTTTGTAAACAATGCCAATTATGGCATGACAGGTGGACAGATGGCCCCGACAACACTCCTGGGGCAGAAGACCTCTACCACCCCATCTGGACGAGACCCCATGGTCCATGGCTATCCACTCAGGGTGGCAGAGATCATTGCCCAGATCGAAGGTGCCGTCTTTGTCTGCAGGACTGCCATTGATGGTGTGAAAGGGGTGAAAGAGACAAAGCGGATGATGACAAAGGCCCTTCAGTACCAGTTAGAAAATAGGGGATTCTCCTTTCTGGAGGTCCTCTCTCCCTGTCCCACTGATTGGGATATGCATCCCACAGAGGCGATCCAGTGGATAGACAGACAGATGAAATCTGTCTATCCGGTTGGCATCCTTAAGGATATATAAATGGAGCAGGCGATACTCATAGGAGGCTCAGGAGGACAGGGGGTCCTCTTCCTCGGCAGGGTTATAGCAACGGTGGCGATGCTACTGGACAGACACGTGACATGGTTCCCCTCTTATGGGGCTGAGATGAGAGGAGGTACAGCCAACTGTACCGTGGTTGTCTCAGATGAACCTGTCGGTTCTCCAATAGTGAGAGAGATCGATTACCTGATAGTCTTGAACTCTCCATCACTGAACAGGTTTGTGAAAAGGCTCAAAAGGGATGGGACGTTGATATATGATGCCTCACTTATTAAAGGAGATATCACCATATCCTCCGGCAGATACAGGGTGGTCCCTGTGAGGGCATCGGAGGTGGCGGCAAGGGTTGGGTCGGTGAGATATGCCAATATGGTCCTCCTTGGGGCATACCTGAGACTTACAGGACTTGAAAACCCTGAAGTTATGAAAAAGGCACTTGAGATGACACTGCCGGAGAGACATCGCTTAAGGCTTCAGGATAACCTCCGTGCGGTGGAGTTTGGATACAATGGCCACGGATTATAGGATAAGGAAGGCCACAGTGCGTGATGCAAAGGAGATCCATTCCCTTATAAACCAATTCGCAAAAAAGGAACAGTTATTACCCAGATCATTGAACGAGATATATGAAAATATCCGTGACCACTTCGTATGTGAAGATGGAGAAAGGGTTGTTGGTGTCTGTGCACTTCATATCCTCTGGGATGACCTTGCAGAATTGAGGTCACTTGCAGTAAAGATGGATGCCCAAAAGAGGGGCATCGGGAGGGCACTTGCCAGGAGGGCCCTTTCCGAGGCAAAGAGACTGGGGGTAAAGAGGGTCTTTGTCCTTACATATAATCCTGAGTTTTTCAAGACATTGGGATTTAAGGAGATTGACAAGGGGGAACTCCCTCAGAAGATCTGGGGAGACTGTCTCAGGTGTCACAGGTTCCCTGAGTGCGATGAGGTGGCCCTTATCAGGGACCTCTCTTTGAGATAAGAAAGATCACGATACCAAGTCCTGCCAGCAGTAGCATAATGAAGGCCGAGAAGTTCTGTCTGAACCTCAATTCTGAAAAGAGACGGGCGGTTTTTTCTTCGATCTTAGAGAGTCTCTTTAAGAAGTCATCGGTGCTTTCTTTTATCAGGGAGACATTCACCTCATGAAAGAGGAGTCTGAAGTCGGCCTCCGTTCTGAATACCTCTTTGTAGAGTTCTTCAGTATAAATCCCTTTTTTCTTTAATCTTTCAATAGCATCGTATAAATCTGTGATCTTTTTTTCGGTAGAAAACAGGGCCTGCTTCATTATCTTCGCCCTTTCATAGGTGTGACACTGGCTACACCTCTTCTCATTTATGATATCAATGGTGGCCCTCTGTATCTGATGAGAGCCATGACAGATTACACAATTTGGCCCTGTGCCATCATTCTTTAAGGCCATACCATGGCCGCTTTTATAGTAATTCTCGAGTACCCCTGCATGACACTTTCCACAGAACTCTGGCACCTCAGTATAGGAAGGCACACCCACAAATCCCCTCTCTTCACTCATTGCCATCTTCTCATCCTTTGGATCACCACCATGACAGTCATGACAGGATATATTGTTCTTTGCATGCCAACTCTGTCTCCATTGTCTCACTATCTCTTTAAACTCTTCTTTCATCAGATCAGAGGTATGGCAGGAGATACACACACTCTCCTGTGAGGGTGGAGCACCCCAGGGTTTCTTCACAAATTCCTCAATGAACTTTTCTTTAAAACCACCAGAAGCAACTCCTGTCACAGTGAAAATAACTAATAATACCAAAATCCTTTTCATGAGTACTTACCCCATATTGTAAGAATTATCCAGACACCAATTGTCAGAAAGAATACAGTAAGCAGTAAAGGCCGTTTCCTAATGTCTCTCTCATCGGAGGTATCGAAAAAGGGCCAGAAGAGAAAGATAAAAAGGAGCACCAACTGGATGCTGATACCCAGAAACTTGTTTGGAATGAGTTTCAACATCTGATAGGGTGCGAGGAAATACCATTCAGGTTTTATATGTAAAGGGGTAGTATAGGGATCAGCAGGGATACTCGCCTCCTCTGGTAAAAACAGGGTAGGCATAAAGGTTATTACAAAGAACATTATCACCATATAAAGGACAACCATGTACATCTCCTTTATAAAGAAGGAGGGATAAAAGGGGATTCCTTCAGGATACTCCTCGTGCCTGTATTGCGTCCATGATGATGGAGGGGGATAGTTCTTACTGAAAGGCGGCCTGGATATTCCAATCCTTCTTACCAGAAACAGATGTAAACCAAAAAGGGTTACAAGAATAGGTGGAAGAAATGCGACATGCAGGGCAAAGAATCTATTGAGGGTAGTACCTGATACCTGTTCGCTACCCTTCAGCAGATATGCGAGCCAGTCGCCGAGGTAGGGGAAGGCTGTGGGTAGATTGGTCACTATAGTGGTGGCCCAGAAACTCAATTGACTCCATGGCAGTAGATATCCACTAAGGCAGAAGGTGAGGGTGGTTAAAAGGAGTAACCCCCCAACAACCCATGTCAATTCTCTCGGTTTCTTATAACTATTCATTATAAATACAGATATCAGATGAAGAAAGACGACCGCTACCATCAAATTGCTGCCCACTACATGCATTAATCTTATAAGCCATCCGTAAGGGACCTCGGTCATGATATGCTGCACACTCTGGAAGGCATGTTCAGAGTGAGGGATGTAATAAAGGAGCAGGAAGAAGCCCGTTACAGCCTGAATTATGTAAGCAAAGAAGGCCACTATCCCTAAGGTGTAAAAGATATTGATATCAGGAGGGACTCGATACTCTGTAAACTGTTCCCTAAGAAAGTCCTTCAGTCCAATCCTTACCTCAAGCCATTCAACGATACCTTTCCACATAAATCACCCTATCACTATATTTTCACCCTCCACCCTGAAGGGAAACTTGGGTAGTGGTTTTGGTGGAGGTCCAGAAATCACCTTCCCATCCAGATTGTATACACCAGCATGGCAGGGACAAAAGAGTCTGCTCCTGTCTGGTTCATACTTCACAAGACAACCAAGATGGGTGCAGACCCTTGAAAGGACAATATATCCTTTCCCCGGACGATTGATGACGATTGCAGGGGTATTGTTGATAATTATCTCCTTCGCCTGTCCTTCTGCGACCTCTGCCTTGGCGACTATAATCTTTGATGCTTCACTGGACTTTGAAGGGGGAGCCAGATATCTCAGAAAGGAGTAAAGAAAGGAACCGCTCAGGATACTTGTAAAAAAAGCAGCCAGTAATTTTAAAAAACCGCGCCTCTGCATTTCATCCCCTTTTTATTTTTTAAAATTTAAAATCTGGGATATTATATCTAAATAGATCTTCTTTGTCAACGCCCCCAGGACATCTTTTACAGACTTTGATCTAACGCGTGTGCCCCCTGCCCCTCTTCTCTCTCTCCTTTGTCCTCCAGGGTCTCATAGCAATCACCACTGAGGCGAGTATAGTGAGTAACACCCAGTTTACACCTATCAGGGCCACTGCAGCCCATCCATAGCCCCCATAGGGCTCTATCACCTCGTTCCTTATTGAACCAATAAGCATTACTCCGAGGACCAGTGGTACAAAATACCTGATGAGAACGATCCATCCCCTGCCCAGTTTTATAGATGAGACCCTGTTGACATGTCGCTGAAGAATGGTAACATCAAAGAGCCAGCCTGCGAGGATACACTCTGCAATCCCGACAACGACAAGTCCATAGTTTGTGAGAAAGTGATCAACAATGTCGAGCCAGAACAATCCTGCCTGTGTGGTGAACATAATGGAGCCAAGGAACCCAAGGATACATAGTATGCTCACAAGGACCTTTCTCGGGAAACCGAATTTGTCAATCATTGCAGAGGCAAATGCCTCTATAATGGACACAGAGGATGATACTCCGGCAACAACCAGACAGAGAAAGAATATAACCCCGAAGAGGTTGCCTCCTGGCATCAGGCTCAAGGCCTTCGGATAGGCCACAAATGCTAACCCGATGCTCTGGGCAACCACATCTGAGATGGGTTTGCCCTGTGTATACGACATGAAACCAAGTACCGAGAATACTGCAAACCCAGCAAAAAGGGAGTAGCCACAGTTTATGAATGCCGTAAGATAGGCATTCTTTGTTATATCAGATCTTTCTGGTAAATAACTTGCATAGGCTATCATGATCCCGAACCCGAGACTCAGGGTGAAGAATATCTGGCTGTAGGCGTCTATCCAGACCCTTGGATTTGACAGTTTACTGAAATCAGGTGTTAGATATGCCTTCAATCCCAGAGAGGCCCCTTCCAGGTTGACAGACCAGAAGACCAGTATCGCCGTCAGGACAAAAAGCATTGGCATAAATATCTTGTTCGCCAGTTCAAGGCCCTTCTGGACCCCCCTGTAAACAATAATCCAGTTTATGAACCAGACTGCTATAAGACCGAAGAGTATTGGAGTCCTGACCTCTCCAATCTGTCCAGGGGCCTCTGTTATGGCCAAAAATTTCTGGAAGAAGTATGCATTGGGATCCTGCCCCCATCCGAGGTTGAAGGACAGCAGGAAGTAATTCACACACCAGGAGATTATCACTGTATAGTAGAGTTCAATCCCGAACATCACAAAGATGACAGCCCACCATCCGAGCCATTCCCAGTTTCTGTGAATCCTTGCATATGCCAGTGGTGCTGAGCCTATCCTCTCATGACCAATAGCAAACTCAAGGATCATCAAAGGTATCCCTGCAGTAAGGAGGGCTGTAAAATAGGGGATCAGGAATGCACCACCACCATAGGAGTAGGCCATATAACTGAACCTCCAGATATTTCCGAGCCCTATGGCAGAGCCTACAGCAGCAAGCAGGAAACCAATCTGGGACTTCCATTGCTCACGCTTCTTCATCCCGTCCTCCTTTACATGATTTCAGACTTTCTTGGTACGTAATATCATCCCTTCCACAGCAGACACGATCCTGTCAGTAACCTCCTCAGGGCTGAGGTGGTCTGTCTGTACAACCAGGTCAGCCTGGGCATACAGGGGTTCCCTCTCAGAAAGGAGTTGTCTTATTCTCTTCTCCGGTTCCCTCACATTCAAAAGGGGTCTTGTCTTGGATCTTCCCGTCCGCTGGAGGATCTCTTCCACTGAGGCAGTAAGGCAGACAATGACCCCCTTTCTTCTCAACCTCTGCATATTCTCTCTCTTCAGGACCACTCCTCCCCCTGTGGAGACCACCACACCCTCCATCTCAGAGACCCTTCTGACCACTTCTGCCTCTTTCTCTCTGAAGTAATCCTCCCCATATCGCTCAAATATCTCTCTAATGCTGAGACCTTCTTCTTCCTCTATAAGTGAGTCCATTTCGATAAACTCCATCTGAAGTCTGTCTGCCAGGAGACGGGCCACGGTGGTCTTTCCTGTCCCCATAAAACCGATCAAGATGATGTTCCTCTTTTTCATGATAGAAATGATAAAAAAACTCCTGTTGACAAAACAAGTTTTTTTATCTTCCAGGTTTGCGTCAGAAAGGACTGTATTTACGGCGGGGATCCCTGCCTCAAAACAGGATTTATGCGACAGTTTTTAATCAAAAGATGATAAAGGAGGAATACACACCTATGTGGACACCTGAAAGAAATACTAAATTTATATATCTCAATGGAGCCACCGAAGGGATTCGAACCCCCGACCCGCTGATTACAAATCAGCTGCTCTACCAACTGAGCTACGGTGGCTCATCTAATTGAATTTTATAGAATTATCAAAAAATCTGTCAATAACTCGGTATATCACAGAATTGCCGTAGAAATAATTGTTTTTTGTGGCAGGGAGGGTCCCCACAAAATCAGAGATTTTGTGGGGCTGAGTTCCTGCCGCCTTCCAGAGTTTTGATCGAGATCGGCATCTCTGAAAAGGTGCTTCTTGAAAAAGGAAAGGCCTTTTTTTTAAGGTATTAGTTAATTAAAGGGTTTGTGATTGGAGATGATTGGAGTAATTGGTGGTAGCGGGTTATACAATCTGCCAGGTTTTACTCTCAAGAGGTCTTTGAAGGTAGACACTCCCTATGGAGAGCCCTCTGATGAGTATATCCTTGGAGAGATAGACGGTATAGAGGTCGCCTTCTTACCACGTCATTCGAGCAGACATAACATCCCCCCTCATAGGGTGAATTACAGGGCAAATATCTGGGGTTTTAAAGAACTCGGGGTTGACAGGATCATAGCGGTAAACGCGGTGGGTGGCATAAACAGGCTCCTAACCCCTGGAACAATAGTGGTGGCAGATCAGGTAATAGACTTCACACACAACAGGCAGACCACCTTTTACGATGGTCCAGAGGTGGTGCATATAGACTTTACTGAGCCATTCTGTCCTGAGATGCGAGAGGTCCTTACTAAACTGTCCGAGGAGAGAGGGCTGGGGCTTCTAAAAAGAGGCACCTATATCTGCACAGAAGGCCCCCGCCTGGAAAGCAGGGCCGAGATAGAGATGTTCAGGACCATGGGGGCTGACATGGTGGGGATGACGGCGATGCCAGAGGCCTGTCTGGCACGGGAACTCCAGATCTGTTATCTCCTTCTGGCAGTGGTTACAAACTATGCAGCAGGCATAACCTCCAAGCCTCTCACCACCACAGAGGTTATAGAGACGATGGGGGCCTGCACTGAACGGATAAAACAGATACTCTCCATCTATATCCCGCTTTTGAAGGGCCCCAGGGGTTGTTCCTGTAAAGAGGCCCTCAAAGAGGCAACCCTATGAAGGGTGTGGTCCTGATTGTCGAGGATAAGGCGTCCATGGCAGAGATGTTGAAGACCACCCTGCAGGCAGAGGGTTTTCAGTGTCTGCTGGCCTCAAGGGCATCTGAGGCGATAGAGATGGTCCAGAAAGAGACCCCTGATATTGTCCTTGCTGATCTCAAACTGCCGGACAGGGATGGTCTTGAGGTACTAAGGGCAACACTCAAGGAATCCCCGGATACACCTGTGATCATTATGACTGCCTATGGCTCTATTGAGACGGCTGTCCAGGCTATGAAAGAGGGTGCCTATGATTTCATCACAAAGCCCTTTGATATTGATCACCTGGTGGTCCTTATCCATAGGGCGATGGAGAGGAGGAGACTGTACAGGGAGAATCTCCTGCTGAAGGAGGAGATTGCTGAAAGGACAGGCACACCCACAATCATAGGCAAGAGCCAGAAGATGATCGAGGTAATGGACAAGGTGAGAAAGGTTGCCCCTACCAAATCTACTGTATTGCTCCTTGGCGAGAGCGGGACGGGCAAGGAACTGCTTGCAAGGGCCATACATCTGCTCAGCCCCAGAAGGAACAATCTCTTTCTACCCATAAACTGTGCTGCTATCCCGAGGGAACTCCTTGAGAGTGAACTCTTTGGCCATGAAAGGGGTGCCTTCACAGGGGCCTCTACCAGAAAACCCGGTAAGTTTGAACTGGCTGACAAGGGTACGGTATTTCTGGATGAGATATCTGAACTCGACACCGCACTGCAGGCAAAACTCCTCAGGGTCCTGCAGGACCAGATAATCGAGAGAGTGGGAGGGACAGCCCAGATACAGGTAGATGTAAGGATCATTGCAGCCACCAATGCCGATTTAAAGAGAAGGGTTGAAAACGGCAGGTTCAGGGAGGACCTCTTCTACAGGCTCAATGTCTTTCCAATAGAGATACCACCCCTCAGGGAAAGAAGGGAGGATATCCCTCTGCTCGCCGAGCATTTTGTAAAAAAGTATGCAAGGGAGATGAAAGTAAAAGAGAAGAGGATAAGTCCAAAGGCGATGGAGATATTGATGAGTTATTCCTGGAAGGGGAACGTAAGAGAACTGGAGAACACGATTGAGAGGGCCATGATCCTGGCAGAGGGTGATGAGATACTCCCTGAACATATCACCATGCTCAAACTCGAGGTCCAGCAAGAGGATATCTTCCCCATGGAGGGCCCGCTTGAGGAGACAACAAAGGCAGCGATCAGATATGCTGAGAGGCAGAGAATACTGAAGGCCCTGCAGAGACATCGCTGGAACAAGACAAGGGCGGCAGAGGAGTTAAAGGTGAGTTACAAGACCCTGCTGACAAAGATCAGGGAGTATGAGATAGAATGACAGAGGAGGAATTAAGAGGATATGAGAATACTTCATGAGAAAAGGAGTTTTTCCGGATATCTCGTTACAGTGATGCTTCTCCTTTCCTTGGGATCACTTACGGCAGGTGTTGAGAGGGCAGAAGCGGTTCCTGCAGAAACACTACACCTCAAAAACGGCTTAAAGGTCTTTTACTCACCCATGAGGTATCTTCCGGTGGTGGGCGTGTCTGTACTGGTCAGGGTCTCTGTGATGGATGAGCCCGCAGAAAAGGCAGGCCTGGCAAACCTGGTGGCAGAACTGCTCACAGAGGGGACGGAGGAACTGTCTGCTGAGGAGTTTGCAGAAACGGTCGAGTTCCTCGGTCTGGAACTGTCTGTATCTCAGCAGAGAGACTATGCGATGATCAGCATGAAGACCCTGAGAAAGAACCTTCCCAAGGCGATGGAACTCCTCAGACAGATGCTCCTTAAACCTGCCTTCCTGCAGAAAGAACTTGACAGAAAGAGGCAGATAATAATTGATTCCCTGAAACAGGCAGAGGAGGAGCCCTCCTTTGTCGCCTCAAGGGCCTTCAGAAAGGCGGTTTATGGTTCACACCCCTATGGGAGACTGGTTGAGGGTGAGATAGACTCCCTCAGAAGGATCACAAGAGATGATGTGGTGGGGTTCTATCAGAGGCACTACAGGCCGGACAATACCATCATGGCAGTTGCTGGTGATATAGACAGGGATGACCTGCTCAGGTATCTGGATGATTACTTCAGCGGATGGATACCTGCGGGCAGAGAGGACACCAAGAGGGGTGCTGTTGAGGTGACTGAATTAAAGAGGCCCAGACTGATAGTGATCAACCGTGACCTCACTCAGGCCAATATCATTGTCGGGCATAAAGGGATCAAAAGGAGCCATCCCGACTACTATGCTGTCAGTATAATGAACTATATACTGGGTGGTGGTGGCTTTGCCTCAAGGCTGATGCATGAAATCAGGGACAATCTTGGCCTCGCCTATGATGTACATAGTTTCTTTTCAAGCAATAAGGATGTGGGGGTCTTTCAGGTCGGGGTCCAGACAAAGAACTCCTCGGCAAAGAGAGTTATTGAGATAATCCTTCGGGAGATGAAAAAGATCCAGACAGAGGGGGTGACAGAGGAAGAACTGGCAGACGCAAAGGCCTTTCTCACGGGCAGTTTTCCACGGAGGATTGACACCATCTCAAAGATTGCAAACTTCCTTGTGCTGACCGATTTCTTTGGCCTTGGCACCGATTATGACATGAGGTATCCAGAACTGATCAATGCAGTAACAAGAGAGGATGTCCTCAGAGTCGCAAGGAGATATCTGAGGCCAGATGCACCAGTGGTTGTGGTGGTGGGTAAAGAGAAAGAGATGGGCGAGTTAATCGGAGCCCTCGGGACTCTCCCTGCCGGGACTCCAGTCCTCCCTCGGTGAGAATCTCTGCTCCACTGGAGAGACCACATATCTATTTACCACCTGGTGTGTCCCCTCTACCCTCAGTTTCTTAAATAACAGACGAAACCTCTCTTCAAGGGCATCTAAGATTGGGGTCTTCTCCTCGGGATCCATCTCCCACCACCTCCTCTTGAAAGGTCCAAAGGCCTTCTTTCTGGTCTTGTAGAGGAACTGTTCCTCTGTCATCCCCTCCTTCCATTCATCCCTGTGCCTGTCCTTTAAAAATCCATAAACCTCCTCTCTCAGTGGCTCAGGTGCATACTGAAACATTATGTTCTGAAAGCCTGTGGCGAGGTGTATCTCTGAACAGTTATTCTCCGGAAATAGATCAAACAGTTCCTCAGGCAGTGTCGAGGCACCGTGCTGGACAGTACCGGACAGACCATACCTCTGTCTGACAAGGGCCCCGATATCCCTCAGTACAGAAAAGTCGAGTTTCACTTCCGCCACTGTCCCATCAGGCAGAGGGACACCTCCATGGGTGGTGCCTGTCTGGACACTCAATTTTGAAAGACCCGGTCCTGATGGACAGAGCCGCTGGAACTCTCTCAGGAAGCCCTCCATAAAGGCCTCCGCCTCTTCTACCGTGGAGTTCTTCCCCCCAATATGGCCTATCTCCGCACCTATGGAGACCACCACGCCCTCGGGTTCATGCTCCCTGATGAAGGCGGCCAGTTGGGCGGTCAGGGTGTAGTTCATCGCCTGCTGCTCAGAGACTGTCCTGCGGGAGTAGTCAACCATGGTTGAGGCGTCTATATCTATATTGTAAAAACCTGCATCCAAGGCATCTCTGATCAAGGATTTGAGAGAGGCGATCTCTGAATTCAGGTCCCTGTGAGGGTTTACCTGAAAGTGATCACCCTGAATAAAGACGTGACCCCTGTAGTTCTCCTTAACCGCTGCAGCAAGCACACAGGTGGTGTACTCCCATGGAGACTGATCTGTGTATCCCATCTCAGACCTTGCCAGTTCGAAGATGAAGGCACCTGCCTGAAGAGAATTGGCGACCCTGAAGACCTTCCTGGCAACATCATAAGTGATACACCGGATATTCATTGCAGGTACCGTGAAGGCGGGCTGAAGGCCCTTCCCCATGGCCATATAGAGGTGATGTATTGATGAAGCGGTGGTGCCTGTATTATGGGCAATCTGCCATATCAGTTTCTTTGTCCTGGCCCTCAGAGACGGACTATCTGAAAATACAGCCGTCCACACCAGGACATCGATTATCTTCTCCCTGACCGCCTCTGGATCAAGGACCTGTCCTCTCTCTGTGTCTACTGTATCTTTCAAGAGGTCTCTCAGTTCTGTTTCTTCATTCAGGATCATGTCTTCCTCCTTTTTTTCTATTACTCCAGCAATACCGTTTCTGGTATCGGGAAGCCATTAAACTCAGAGGCATAGGATATGGTATAGGCCCCTGCAGAGGGTATCACCACAATATCCCCGATATTGGGTTCAGGTAGATACACATCCCTTGCTATTACATCAAAACTATCACAACTGGGACCTGCAATTGTCCATTTCTTGGGCCTTGCCCTGCTTCCGACAACGAAGGAATACCTTATCCCACCGATACTCTCCATCAGCCCATTAAATACACCTACATCGAGATAGAGCCAGTTTTCATCTGCCCTCTTCGCCTTTCCTATCACCCTTGTTATGAACACCCCTGCATCTCCAATAACCGCCCTGCCGGGTTCCAGATGGACCTCTATGTGTGCAGGGAACTGTGAGAAGACGGTCTGATTGATCACCGCCTCAATCTCCTCTATCTCTACAACCTCCTTCGTATATCTGATGGGGTATCCACCACCTATATTGAGTATTTTTAACTGGATGCCCTCCTTTTCAACCTGTCTCCAGACAGTGAAGACCTTACTGAGTGCAGTACTCCAGTTGTATATGTTTCTGCACTGAGAGCCCACATGAAAGGTGATCCCTACAGGCTTGAGGCCCCTCCGTTGTGCCTCCTTCAGGAGCGCAACCGCTTCAGGGGGTTCTACCCCGAATTTCTTACTGAGTGGCCACTCACTCCCCTCGTTTGGCACCGAGAGCCTCACATATACCCTGCATTCAGGGGCAAGGGCCTGAATCTTTTCGAGTTCTTCAGCAGAATCGAAGGCAAAGAGTCTCACTCCATAGGAGTAGGCATCCCTTATAAACTCGGGGCTTTTCACCGGGTTGCTGGATATGATCCTCTCTGCAGTGAGGCCGATACTCTTCAGGACATCCAGTTCACCCTCAGAGGCTATCTCAAATCCGAGGCCCTCATCTGCCACTACCCTGACCACCTTGGGATCTGGATTTGCCTTCATCGCATAAAATCCCCTCGAATTTTTTATACCCCTGCCTATCCTCCTGCAATTTTCCCTCAGCCTTCTCTCATCAATCAACAGGTAGGGGGTCCTTCTGTCCGTGCGGGCCAGGAAATTGAGGACCCTCTCCCAGGTTTCAGGTGGAATAACCTCTTCAGGGGTACTGATGGATATGCTGAACTGCATCTCTACTTCTTTCTCATCTTCAGATATCTCTTTATGGCATTTCTGACTGCCTCCGGGATGTTCTTGCTCTTCTCAAGGATTATCAGATCATGTGTCCTCAACTGATTTATAAACTGCATGGAGATCCCGGGAGGTGTCTTGGGGTTGGAGACGAGCGAAAGGACTATAGAGTAACGCCTGATCCAGTCCCTCTTTTTGGCAATATACCTGAGGGCCTCCTCTGGTATCTGTGGATTCCTTGCGGCCATCTCCACCTCCGACTCCGTGATCTTTGGATTTTCCAGGACCTTGAGGACCACCTCTTTGTTGGAGTCTCTCAAGAGTACACTCCTCACCTCCTTACCCCCCTTTATGGCCAACTGGATCTTCTCACCCACACTCAGCCCCCTTATCATCTGAAATATCGACTTTGCCCTCTCCTCCGCCCTTTCCTCTCTGAAAAACTCCCTCCTTGCCTCCTGTATTTCTGTCTCGGTCTTCACGGGAAGATGGAGTTGAGATGCTACCTCCCTCAGGACATCCTCAGGTGTTGAGGGATGGTCGTAAAGGAGTTTGAGTATCTCGGGTCGCCCGAGGTTTGCCTGGAGTATCTCTCTGTGGATCCCCTCATCAGGAGGGTCCTGGAGCAGGAGAGTGATCACCTCTCTTGAGGCAATAGACAGGTCTATACCGATCGCTTCAAAGGCCATTACCAGTCCAGTTCCCTCTTCAGCAACCTCTCATAGAGCCCCTTGGGTAAAAAGGCCTGGTGGTGCACCTCAGGGCAGTAGAATCTGGTCCCTTCTACAGGTTCCCTCCTCATCTGCCTCATGTCGAGAGACATTGATGCACAGGAGAAGGTCCACCAGTTTCCGGCATAGGTGGCTATGGGTGCGGTGTAGAGATCAACTATAGGAAAGACCAGCCTCAGGGTGTCCTGCACATCCAGTACGAGTTCCCTGTGGAAGTGGAGTGACTCTGAGAGTGTCACAAACATCCCCTCTGCCTTGAGGGCTTCTTTCACTGCCCTGAAGAACTCAACAGTGAAGAGGCTCTTTGCAAAGCCTATGATGTCCGTAGAATCCACTATAACTATATCAAACTCCTGGTTGCGATTCTTTACAAACTCTGCACCATCCATATTATGGGTCTTCACCTTTGGGTCGTCAACACCTGAAGAGACCGTTGGGAAGAACCTCTTTGAGACCTCTGTCACCTCTCTGTCCAGTTCTACAAAAAAGACCTCCTCCACCGTTGGATGCCTCAGGACCTCCCTCACAGCACCCCCATCACCTCCTCCGATCACCACCACCCTCTTCGGCTCTGGATGGGAATGCATTATCACATGCACGAGCATCTCGTGATAGAAGAACTCGTCTCTCTCAGTGAGTTGTACAACACCGTCAAGTATGAGTATCTTCCCGAAATAGGGGTTCTCAATAACCATGATCTCCTGATACTGGGACTTACCCTTATACAGGACCCTTTCAACTTCATATACATACTGGATCGGTGAATAGGGGTCCCTTTCGAAGAACCTTATCATATCCTGTCCTCCTTATTCGAAGAGTCTCACCAGTTCATCTGTCTTTTTCTCTATCTGTTTTGTGAATCTCTGCTGGGATTCCTTCATCTTAAACAGTTCATCTGCTATGTTGATGGCAGCAACTATAGTGGCCTTCAGAGGGGCAGTATTGGGATTCTTCTGGAGCACCTCCCTCACCCTTGAGTCTACAAACTCGGCCAGTTTTATGATATACTCATCAGGGGCATCCCCCTTGATCTTGTACTTCTGGCCAAGGATTGTCACCTCTACGCTTCCCATCTAAACTCCTAATAATAGAGTATCTCCAGAAGGTCTGAGTAGTCCTGGGCCTCCTCCTGAGTGAGTGCCTTCAGTCTCTGTTCAGTAAAGTACTGTCTTGCCCTCTCCTGATCACCCTCTATCCTGGGATCTACCTTCATACCCTTCTGGAGTGCCTCAGCGGCATCGCCGTATCTGCCCATTGCATTGTAACAGAGGGCGAGTCCATAATAGGCCCTCGGAAAATCAGGCACCCTTCTAAGGGCCTTCTTAAAATAGACCTCTGCCAGAGAGAGTTTATTCAAACGATAGTATAACATGGCAAGATTTGTAAGCGCCTTTTCCGGACTCATATACAGGGGATTCTGGAGCGCCTTTTTAAAGGCCTCCTCTGCCTCTTTCCACCGTCCTGTCTTCATATACAGGACACCCAGGGAGTTAAATGCCTCTGAGTACTGAGGGTCAATCTCTATCGCCCTTCTCAGAGAGTTCTCGGCCTTCTCATACTCACCGAATTCCTGGTAGATGAGCCCAAGTGCGTAGTGGGCACGCTTGTCTGCAGGGTTGAGACCTATCGCCTTCTGGAGTTCTACAAAGGCGTTCTGGAGTTTCCCCTCCTTCATGCTGGATATCCCGAGTCTGTAATGGGCCTCTGCCTCTTTGACTCTATCACTGCCAGGGGTGGCACAGGATGAGAATGTAAAGACCAGTATTAGCAGAAAAGGGGTACACCAGCGACTTAGATGTCCTGGATAAGGCTCCTCTAAGAGCCTCTCTCTATCGGGTCTTTTCTTCGATGAGTCGGAGTATAGAGTCGAAAGATTCCGCAAAGAGTCTCACCCCCTCTTCCTCCAGTTCACTGGTTACCTTCTGTAGACTTATCCCGAGGGCCTCTATCTCTTTCAAGACGGCCTCTGCTTCAGAGGGGTTGTGATCAAGGGTCCTTGCCACCCTGCCATGGTCCTTAAAGGCCCTCCAGGTGGCGTCCGGCATGGTATTAACAGTGCCTGGACCTATTAACTCCTCTACATAAAGGACATCACTGTACTTCGGGTTCTTTGTACTCGTGCTCCCGAATAGCAGTCTCTGGACCCTTGCCCCCTTTAACCTTAACTTCAGAAACCTGTCTGATGAGAAGTGCCTCTTGAAGACCTGATAGGCCATTTTTGCATTTGCCACTGCTGCCTTCCCCATAAGGCCCTTTATTTTCTGCCTCATCTGTTCGTCACTCTCAGCCTTTAACCTCTCCTCAAGGTACCTGTCCGTCAGGGTATCAACCCTGCTGACAAAGAAACTGGCAACAGAGGCCACCTTATCAAGGGGTCTGCCATCAGTTAGTCTCCTTTCAAGTGCCCTGAGATAGGCATCGATAACCTCGTCATACCTGTGGATGGAAAAAAGGAGTGTAACATTAACATTGACTCCCCGGTAAAGGAGTTCCTCTATCGCCTTCAGTCCCTCCTTTGTTGCAGGCACCTTTATCATCACATTCTCCCTGTCTACCCTCCTGTACAGTTCTTCTGCCTCCTGTATCGTTCTCTCAGTATCATAGGCATAATGGGGATCAACTTCTATGCTCACATAACCATCGTCACCACCACTGTCTCTGTACACCTCCAGAAGGAGGTCACAGGCATCCTGTATATCCTTTATGGCAAGTTCGTAGAATATCTCCTTTGGAGAGAGGTCCTTGGTGGCCAGTTCTTTCAGTTGTTCATCGTAGTCTGCAGAAGCCTGGAGCGACTTGTAGAATATGGTGGGGTTGGATGTGACCCCCCTCAGACCCTCTTCCTCAATCATCCTCTTCAGTTCACCAGAGTTGATTATGCTCCGGCTGATGTTGTCATACCAGAAACTCTGCCCATACTTCTGAAGGTTCAACAGGGGATTTTCACTCATTGCTCCTCCTCTTTTATCCAAAATCACATCAAATTATAGCATAAAAGACCGCATCCCTTTCAGACTCACTCCTCAGAGTCGGCCTTTTTGCCCAGCCCGAATTTCTCCCACCTGTACCAGAAGGTCTTGTAACTCATCCCGAGCAGTTCAGCGGCCCTCTTTGCAACATAATTAGCCTTCTGCATCGCCTTCTTCAGCAACTCCTTCTCCAGTTCTTCAAAGACTATCCCCTCATCAGGTATCTCTATATCTATTACCCCTTTTTTCCTCTCTATGAGTTCATCTTTTATATGTGAGAGTTCTATGAGGCCGGAATCACATATTATCACAGCCCTTTCAATCACTGACTGCAGTTGCCTTACATTGCCAGGCCAGTGATATCTGTTGAGCGCTTCCATCGCATCCCGGGAGAAGCCCTCTATCCTTTTACCGAATTCCTGGTTGTATTTACGCAGGAAGTGTTCTGCAAGAAGAGGGATATCCTCTCTCCTCTCTCTGAGTGGAGGCAGCTTTATGGTGAAGACCCTGAGCCTGTAGTAGAGGTCCTCTCTGAACAGACCCCTGTCTATCAGGTCCTCCAGGTCTTGATGAGTGGCAGCCAGCACCCTGATATCAACCCTTATTGGGGACTGACCTCCGAGTCTCCTCAACTCGCCATCCTGAAGGACCCTTAACAGTTTTGGTTGCAACTGCAGGGGCATATCACCAATCTCGTCTAAGAATACTGTACCACCATCAGAGACCTCAAAAAGCCCCTTCTTTTTTGTGGTGGCCCCAGTGAATGCACCGGGTTCATAGCCAAACAACTCGCTCTCAAGGAGGCTTTCTGGGATACTCGCACAGTTTATTGCAGTGAAGGGCCTGCTTTTGCGGGGGCTCAGGTAATGGATCGCCCTTGCCACAAGTTCCTTTCCTGTCCCGCTCTCGCCCACTATGAGTACAGTGGCATTGGTCGGTGCCACCTTCTTTACCATCTCTATCACATTTTGCATGGAGGTGGACCGGCCTACCAATCCATTCAGACTGAACTTATCATACAGGGCCTCTCTCAGGGAGATATTCTCCCTCAGCAGTTGCTGTCTCTGGAGGGCCTGTCTTATCTTTATGAGGAGGGTCTCTCTATCAAGGGGTTTTGTGAGGTAATCAAAGGCACCGTTTTTGATTGCCTCCACGGCAGAGGCGATGGTCCCATAGGCGGTCATTATGAGGACCTCCGGTGGCTGGTTCCCCCCTGCTTCCCTTATCTTTTTCAACAACTGCAGTCCGTCCATCTCTGGCATCTTCAGGTCAGTGAGGACCAGGTCAGGGGCCCTCTCCTTCAGAATCTTGAGGGCCTCTTCTCCTGTAGAGGCCTCATATACCCTGTAGCCCTCTTCAGAGAGGATCGTCTTGAGGATACTTCTCTGTCTCTGTTCATCATCCACTACAAGTATATCTGCCATATCACACCTTTGCGAAATACTGTAACTATATAGTATATTAACAGATAGGTGAGGTATTTATGAGAGGAGAGGTGGTAACTCATATTAAATCTATAGTGCTATTTGTGCTCTCCGTCTCCTTTTTCCTATCTGCTATAGGTACCTCTCATGCACAGGGTCCTGAGATAATGGTTTCGGAGGAAGAGTACGACTTTGGAGAGGTCAAGCAGGGCGATGTCCTTGAACACACCTTTAAGGTCTTCAATATAGGGACCGAGACACTGGTAATCCAGAAGGTGACCTCCTCCTGAGGCTGTACTGCAACTGTGGTCAGTTCAGACCACATAGGCCCTGGTGGAGAAACAGAGATCGAGGTGAAGGTGGAGACAAAAGGAAAGAGGGGGAGGATAACAAAGACCGTCCAGATCCAGAGCAATGATCCCAGAAGGCCCCTGGTTGTAATAAAGTTGTATGCAGATGTTATAGATGTGTATCATACCCTCAATTATCCGGCAGACCAGATCTTCAGGACACCCTGCAGGCAGTGTCATGTGGACAGAGGCATAGGGAAATCAGGAGCTCAACTCTTCTGGGCAGACTGTCTCATGTGTCACCAGAGGGGCAAAATAGCAAGTCCGGTTGACAAATTGAGGAGACTACCGGAAGAGGTCCTCAGGAAGGCAATTGAGGAAGGTGTACCTGGCACACCAATGCCCGGATTTGGAACAATAAAGGGTGGCCCCTTGACCATCGATCAGATCCGTTCCTTAGTAAGATATATAAAGGGCCTTTAGACCTCTCTCAGTTTTTCTTCTTCTTCCTGCTCGGTCTTACAGTCTATACACATGGTGGTGACAGGCCTCGCCTCCAGCCTCTTTATCCCTATCTCACAGCCACAGACCTCACAGATTCCGTATGTGCCATTGTCGATCTTCTCTATAGCAAGTTCTATTTTTTTCAGGAGTTTCTGCTCTCTGCCTCTCAATCTCAACATGAAACTCCTGTCAAGATCTGCAGTCGCCTGGTCACCCATATCCGGGAAGGCTGCCCCCTCCTCCGGCAGGGTATTGAGTGCTGCTTCTGCCTCCTGAAGGAGTCTCTCCCTTTCTTCAACCAACCTCTTTCTGATCTCCAGGATTCTTCTCTGACGGTCTTCAGAACTCTGCTGTTTGTCTTCCTTGCACCTCTTTCGAGGTTTAGCCCCCTTCTTCTTAGCAGCCATAGTCTTCCTCTCTTAAGATTGAAGAATAATCAAAAACACGAGTTTAACTTTAGCAGAATTGCAGGGTTTTAGTCAAGGCAGAAAAAGTGTCCCGTAGAATGCCGTTAGAAATAGTTGTTTTAACGGCAGGGGATCCCCACAAAATCAGAGATTTTTTGGGGCAGAGGGACTGCCTCAAAACAGGATTTATGCGACGGATTCCTTAGGCGGGCAGTGCTGGTTCGGACACAAATTATGCGATAGATTTTATTACATGAGGTTGTAACCCTCTTCAGACACAGAGGTTGTGACACTGGCCTCTGCACTTAAGGTATCGCTGAATTTGATGCCTCACCAGCACTGCCCGCCTCCTTCAATCTTTTTCACCTGATGGGTGAAACGTCATTACATTGGTCAAGGCACTTGTGGTGTCGCCTTTCAAAATTTGTAGTTTAAGTCTAAGGGCAATTTTCGGAAGGGTAGGTTTCTGGCACCTTCAGGATTTTTTCATGCGGGTTTTTCTGGAACTTTTGGCCTGTGCCTTAAGGCCCGGGTTAAGAATCTCCATGGTGCCCTCCCTCATCGCCATCGCATATATCTTATTCTTCGTCAACTGCCTCACCACCTCCTCTGACATATACAACGAGGCAAACACTGGCACCAACTCCCTCCCCCTGTACTCTGGAAAATACTCAAAAAACCTCCCCTCCTTCACAAACTCCACAAAATCATCTATGTAGTTCTGCCGCGGAGTGCTCTTCGTCTCGTTCAATATCACCCTCTCACTACATACTGCTATCACATCAAACTCCCTCTTCTGCCCTGTCTCAGGATGCCTCTTTTCTATCCTTATACCAAAAAACTCTATGTCTTCACACCCAAAAAACTCCCTCGCCACAGCCTTTATGTTCGGCACAACTATGTCCTCCACCAGTGTGCCCATCTTGTTGGCAATCTCTCCCCACCGCTTGTTCATTTCCTTCATCTCATGCCTCATCGCCTGTATCTGGCGTTCAGATCCCTCCTTATATGTCCTGAGCTCTTCCCTTATAGCCTGTCTGTCTTTCTCTGCCTCTTCTTTATATGTCCTGAGTTCTTCCCTTATAGCCTGTCTGTCTTTCTCTGCCTCACGCCTGAACTCCTCCATCTGACGCTCAAGCCTCCTCAGGGCAATGTCTGTATGCACTATAAACTGCCCCAGAAGACTCTCCAGTGTCTCTACCCTTTCCTCTACAGTGGGCATATTGCCTCCTTCCCGCTTGGTGGTACTTTCTCAGTTTATCAATAATCCAACTCTGAGGTCAAACACTCGGATAAATGGTTTGACAAAAACCGTCGGGTTTTGATGCCATGTATAGCCCTGTTTTTTGAGAAAGAAAAGATTTGTTCGATTTTATCAAAAGAAAAATCCAGTCGTTATTAGACCCCTGTTAAATTAAAATGTGGGAGGTTCTCGCAAGTGGCCTCCTGAAACCTTGACAGGCAAGGCTTTGAGAGGGTGCGGTGAAAATGGCTTCCGAATTCAGAAGGGTTGAGGCGGTTTAGCGTTTTCGAAGAGTGATTATAAAAGGGATTTTGTGAGAATTCTTGAAAAATTTTATAAAATAAATTTAGAATAAATAAACAATAAAAATAAGAGGAGAAAATGTCGAATCGAAATCCGTGGTTCGACCCGTGGACGGTACCAGGAGCTTTTTTTGTTGCATTGCTCCTTTTCGTTGTTTTTCTCTTCTGGGATGGGGCATGGGTATATAACACACACGGTTCGGGCAAGGTTGTCTCTAAGCATATCGTGCGAGCGCGTAGGCGATATATTCAAGACGTCTTTCGAAAAGCCGGATTTTACGTGAAAACCGATAAAAACGACCGAATCTTTATTCCTGAAAGTGGTGACCTATGGAAGCGAATCCAGATTGGTGATGAGATTATGAAAAAAAAACGAAGTTGGACCTATTTTGTTAATGGAAAACCGTACCGAGTTCTTTCCAGTTTTGTTTCATATGCACTTCTTTGGTCAGTTGTGGCCTTTTTCGTTGTCCTAATACTCGGTTTCTACATGAGGAAAAAGAAAACATGAAAATACACTAAAGATCATATCTGTCCAGAATAGGTGTAACAGGCAGGCGGCATACCTCAGAAACAGAATTAATGGACAGGATTTAAGGGAGGCTAACCTTTTTATGGGGCATTGTCTTTTTTAAAGTAACTCAAATGCTCTGGCAGGTGGAAAACCTTATTTCTCAAAGGTGTCCTAAATTCTGTTTCTTCGGCATACCGCCTGCGTTCATCTGTCACAGATTATTTTGGACAGCAGAGACTAAAGATACAAGTTTATGGCCCTGTCTAAAAAGAGACATCAGGAGGGCTTCAACTGCTGAACTGAGGGTTAATTGAACAAAGGACAACTTTAAAGAGGGGACAAATCCATTATAGAAAAATTCTTGCCGCCCTCCGTTAAAGTAGGACGTTTGAAATCCCTCCTCAGGATGGGTTATGATTAAGGATGAGAGATATACTGCTTATCATAGTCCTGCTCACACCACCCATGTTGCTGGCAGTAACAGTCCATGAACTCGCCCATGGACTTGTTGCCTACAGGCTGGGTGACCCTACTGCAAAGATGGCCGGAAGACTCACTCTGAATCCCTTGAAGCATCTCGATCCGATAGGGACCCTCGTCTTTGTCTTCACCAGGATGATAGGATGGGCCAAACCAGTACCTGTAAATCCCTATAATCTCAGAGACCCCAAAAGGGACATGATATGGGTGAGTCTGGCTGGTCCAGCCTCAAACCTTTTGGTGGCTGTGGTGTCAGCGATACTATTCAGGCTCCTCGTGAACATGCCATTGGGATCAGGCCCCCTTGTTGATAAGGTATTGCTGCCTATGGGGATGATGCTCAAACTGAGTGTTACACTCAATATTGGGCTTGCTGTGTTCAACCTCCTGCCTGTACCACCCCTTGACGGAAGCAAGATACTGATGGGAGTTCTGCCATATAAACAGGCAATAGCCTACAGCCGACTTGAGCCTTACGGCTTCTTCATCCTTATAGGTCTGATCTTTCTCAGGATAACGGATTACATAATCTTTCCAGTCATCATTTTCCTGAGAAGCCTTCTGCTCTAAGAGCCTATTTGAAAATAATCCTTTTAGATATCGGTTCCTTATATGAAATGCTAAAAAAGCATATCTGTCCCAAATAGGATTGAGGCACAGGCGGTATGCCTAAAAACAGAGGTCAGAAGTCTGAAGTCAGAGATCAGAAAACTAAGGAAAATTCCGACTTCTGACCTCTGATATCCGACCTCTGCTACTCGGTACACCGCCTGTGTATACTCTCGGAGGTTATTTTGGAACACTGGTAAAAAAGATAATTGAAAAATACAATGTGAGACTATTAAGTGCGGCGGATATCATTAGATGAACTTATAGAAATAGCAAAAGAGATAAGAAAGAGCCGGGAGGAGGGGAAGAGTCTTTTCCTGAGCGAGGAAGAACTGGCATTTTTTGATTTATTATCCTCAAAAGAGAAGGTTTTTGAAAATTATGAAGAGATAAAGACTGTCGCAAGAAATATTGTCCCTTACCCTCCAGTATATCCACCTCATCCTCTCTGAACCATTTACAATATATGTGCCTAAATATACCCACTTCTGCTTAATTGCCAATAGTTGCAGAAGGCATAGTGCCTGATTATTAGGGAATAGAGGATATAGGAGGTATGGCCCTTTGTTTACATGGGATCTTTTATTGTTTTAAACTACCTATATGAAAAGGCCTTTGATATTGTCTCTTCCCACAGAGGAGGCAGCCCTTGAGGCCATACATAAGGCACTTTCTAATGTGAAAGAAGTGAAAAAGGTGGTGGTGTTCGGCTCAAGGGTGAAAAAGACAGGATGATTCATTGAAGAAATTCAAAAGGCTATAGAAAGACTCAGATAGTACCCACAAAGGATTCCATGCCTGCCAGAAAGAGACTTGATGTCTTAATAACAGAAAGAGGCCTTGTGGAATCCCGACAGAAGGCAAGGGCGCTGATAATAGAGGGACAGGTCCTTGTAAATGGCCATCCTGTAACAAAACCAGGCCATATGGTCTCTCTGGATGCAGAGATAACAGTAAAGGAGACACTGCCCTATGTGAGCCGTGGAGGGCTGAAGTTAGAGGAGGCATTGAGAAAGTTTATTCTGGATGTGCGGGACAAAGTGGCAATGGACATAGGGGCCTCAACCGGTGGTTTTACTGATTGCCTCCTCAAGCATGGGGCTAAAAGGGTCTATGCAGTGGATGTGGGCTATGGGCAATTGCACTGGAGTCTGAGGCAGGACCCAAGGGTAGTGGTCCTTGAAAGGACGAATATCAGGCATCTACCCAGAGATAAAGTCCCTGAAGAGATGGACCTCATAACCATTGATGTCTCCTTCATCTCCCTTGAAAAGGTCCTTCCAAAGGCAAAGGAGTTTTTAAAACCAGAGGGAGAGGTCCTTGCTCTTGTAAAGCCACAGTTTGAAGTGGGGCCTGAGGAGGTGGAAAGGGGAGGTGTGGTGAGGGACGAAAAAAAGAGACTGAAGGCAGTAGAGAAGGTGATGGAACTGTCAAAGGTACTTGGCTTTCAGGTTCTCGGGCAGATGCCCTCCTCAGTGCATGGCCAGAAAAAGGGCAATGTGGAGTATTTTCTGTATCTGAAATTGAGCACCCATATATCGAATGCCTAAGTTTCATGCACTCTCTGTTGAGTGTCTTATCAACTCCCTGTTGTATACAGAAAGGACATCTCCTCTCCTGAGCATCCCTACCACCTTTTTAGGGTTATCCGGGGCAACTACAGGTATCTCATCTATATCCATTTCTGCAAAATGGTGGAGGGCAGTAAGGAGGTCATCATCCGGCCTCAATACAAGGACATCCTCTGTTGCAAGTTCCCCCACTGTAACTATCTCCTTTATATAATCCTCGAAAAGGACCTTTCTGACATCCTGCAGGGAGATTATCCCCACCATCTCACCCTTGGAGTTCACAACAGGATAATAAAAACCCCCACCACTGGAGATTACCATATCAATAAACTCTCTGAGATTTACCCTGTCCCTCACTGTTATAAAGTCTCTCCTCATTACATCCTTAACCTTGATGGAACTGAGTATGGACACCTCTCTGCCAGAATGGATATTGACACCCTTCCTGGCAAGTTCATAGGTATCTATAGACTCCCTCAGAAGCCTGTGCGCAACAAAGGTTCCAATAGTGGTGGCAAACATAATGGGGATTATAATCTTATAATTGCCTGTCATTTCCAGTAATAGGAACATACCTGTAAGAGGGGCATGTGTGACCGCTGAAAGAAAGGCACCCACACCAACCATTGAGTAGGCACCTGCAGATGATGTGTATTCCGGAAACAACCTGTGTACCAGTGCACCGAAGGCACCTCCAAGCATCGCACCAATAAACAGAGAAGGGGCAAACACACCACCTGCTCCCCCTGAGCCAATGGTCAGTGATGTGGCGAGTATCTTCAGAAAGACGAGTACAACCATCATCTTAAAGACCATCTCTCCCCTAAAGGCCTTCTCAATATACTCATATCCGTCTCCGAGGATCTGAGGAAAAAACACTCCTATGACACCTACTAAAAAGGCGCCTACCACAGGCTTTACGTATACACTGAGATTTTTCCTCTCAAAGAACTCCTTAACAAGGTAAAAGACCTTTATATACACCACTGCCAGTGGTCCTACCACAAGGCCCAGAAGAAGATAAAAGGGTGTCTCCCAGAGCCCTCTCAATGCATACTCCGGGACAGCAAATACTGGACTGGCCCCATAGTACACCCTGGATATGGCTGTGGCCATCCCTGCGGATACCACAATTGCACCAAAGGAGGTTAGTTCAAAGTTACCAAGGAGGACAATCTCGGTAGCAAACATGACACCCGTAATTGGGGCATTAAATGTTGCCGCGATACCCCCGGCTGCACCTGCGGCAATCAATAGTTTCATCCTGTTACCAGAGACACGAAACGCCTGCCCCACCAGGGAACCTATACCCCCGCCGATCTGTGCGATGGGACCCTCAACCCCTGCAGATCCCCCCGATCCTATGGTAAGAGAGGGGGCAACCAATTTGACAATGATGCTCTTTAACCTTATAATTCCGTCTTTCAGGTTCACCTTCTCAAGAAAGTCAGGGAAGCCATAGCCATAGACCTCACCTGGAAATCTATAGGCAAGGGGTATCAAAAGCAGTGCACCTGTGACAGGCAAAAGAGGGGTTAAAATCCTGTGGATACCCCCTTTATGTACACCGAACAGGTTTCCCATCCCTTCAAAGATAAAGGCCCTGGACAGTTCCAGACACCCGCGGAAGAGCATGTTTGCACCACCACTAAGCAGGCCGATCAGAAATGCCATAATAATAAGGGAGGTGTGGGGGCCGAGTTTGAAGAGATAGACCTTCTTAGTTAATCTCTCTACACAGGCCCTCACTCTTTCGGCAGAAGCCCCTTCAGGAACTCTTTGAATTTGGCAATCGCCTTCGCCCTGTGGCTTATCCGATTTTTTATCTCAGGCCCCAGTTCAGCAAAGGTCTTATCATAACCATCTGGCACAAATACAGGGTCATAGC